>JASHPU010000091.1 GCA_030037885.1 Xanthobacteraceae bacterium
GAGGATGGGCTGAAGGAGGCCATCATCGACGGTCTTGCGGCGCAATTGGTCAAACGTGCACGCGAGTGCCAATGGGTGCTCGAAAGCGTGTCCGCTGATTAGAGCATATCTCGCTCAGATAGCACCACGTTCTCGTCATGCCCGGGCTTGACCCGGGCATCCATGCGGCTTCAACGCAGCATGGATTGCCGGGTCAAGCCCGGCAATGACGAATGAAGGAACTCGATTCGATTACAGCGGAACATGCTCTAGGACGAGCCAATTGCTCTAAAACCACCATGCTGCAAAAATCGCCGCCAGGATCGCGACCAGCGCCAGCAGCATGGCGTCGGCTGTGCGGTAAAGTTTAAGCGCGCGCCAAATATCGGCCGCGTCGGCGTCGCGCCGGCCGTCGCCCATGAAGGCACCGTCGACGCGCACGCCGTCATAGGCGCGGGGACCGCCGAGCGAGCGGCCGAGCGCGCCCGCCATGGCGGCCTCCGGATAGCCGGCGTTGGGCGAGCGATGCTTTGGCGCATCGCGCCAGACGGCGCGCCACGCCTGCCGCGCGGAGTTTTTGCCGCTCAAGGCCGCCGCCGCGACCAAAAACAGCGCCGCGAGCCGCGCCGCCGGCAGATTGACCAGATCATCGAGCCGCGCCGCCGCCCAGCCGAACGCCGCATGGCGCGGGGTGCGATGACCGATCATACTGTCGGCGGTGTTGATCGCCTTGTAGAGTGCGGCCCCGGGGAACCCGGCAATGACGAGCCAAAACACCGGCGCGACCACGCCGTCGGAAAAATTCTCGGCCAAGCTTTCGATCGCGGCGCGGGCGACGCCGGCTTCGTCGAGCGCGTCCGGGTCGCGGCCGACGATGCGGGCGACGGCGCGCCGGCCGCCGACCAGGCCCGCGTCATCGAGCGCCCGCGCCACGTCGGCGACGTGGCGGTGCAGGCTGCGCTGCGCCAGCAAGGTGCTGGCGAGCACGGCAACGAGCGGCAGCCCGAACGGCAAGCGAAGCAGTGTCCACTGCAGCGCGACCGCAATCGCGCCGACCACGAGCAGCAGGATCAACACCGCGGCAGTGCCGCCGGCGCGCGCGCGGGGCTTTTTGTTGAACCGGCGGTCGAGCGCGCCGATCAGGCCGCCCATCCACGTCACCGGATGGCCGATAACGCGCAGCAGGCGCTGCGGATAGCCGATGGCGAGCTCGATCAGCATGGCCAAAAGTGCAAGCAAGAGTGCAAGCGCGACCGACATGTTCGCCTTCGACGCGGAAACCGAGCCGCTCGCTCACGGCGGCGACCTTGCCGCCGCGCGGCGGCTGTTTCCCGCCGCGCCAAAACCATTCGTCGACCTGTCGACCGGAATCAATCCTCATCCTTACCGGCTGCCGCGCTTGTCGGCCGACGCCTTCGCCCGCCTGCCGGATGCCGATGCCATCGCGGCGCTGGCCAAAGCCGCCGCGCTTGCCTATGGCGCGCCGTCCGCCGCGCATGTCGTGCCCGCGCCCGGCACGCAAATTCTGCTGCCGCTCGTCGCGCGATTGGCGCCGCCGGGCCGCGCCGCCGTCGTGACGCCAAGCTATGGCGAGTTCGCCCGCGCCGCGGCGCTCGCCAGCCATCGCGTCGCCATGGTGCGCGACATCGCCGCAATCGGTGACGCGCAGCTCGTGTTCGTCGGCAATCCCAACAATCCGGACGGCCGCCTGTTCGCGCGCAACGACCTGATCGCGGTGGCCGAAAGTTTGCGCCCGCGCGGCGGCCTTGTTGTCGTCGACGAAGCCTTCATGGACGTGGCGCCGGCGGGCGAAAGTCTCGCGCCCGATGCGGCGCTCGGCAACCTCGTCGTACTCCGCTCGTTCGGCAAATTTTTCGGGCTCGCCGGTATCCGCCTCGGCTTTGCGCTCGCCGCCCCGCAACTTGCGGCCCGCATTGCGGCGGTGCTCGGCCCCTGGGCGGTGTCCGGCCCGGCGCTTGGCGTCGGCACGGAAGCGCTGGGCGACAAGGCCTGGATCGAGCGAACGCGAAAGCAGCTGGCGGCGGCGGCCAAAAAGCTTGACGCGATCTTGGCCGGCGCCGGTCTCGACATCGTCGGCGGCACCAGCCTGTTCCGGCTCGCTCGCACGCCGCGCGCGCGTGCGCTGTTCGATCACCTCGGGCGCGCCGGCATTGTGGTGCGGCGCTTCCCAGAGCAAACAGAATGGCTGCGTTTCGGCCTGCCGGCCGACGCGCCCGCTTCGCGCCGGCTGCAGCGCGCGCTCGCCGCCTTCCGGCGCACGGGCTGATATGAGACGCGCCGGGCTTATGGACTCGCCGCTTCCGCCTATGCGCTCCGCGCTGCGGCGGACTCATACCGCCGTAGCTCGCCAGCGAGCGTAGGCGGGTGGCGGCGATCCGGAATGACGGTTCGGCGCCACCTGTCCCAAATCAGGGCAGCGCGGCTGGCATCGCGGTTGCTCCGTCGCAGCCGCGCTGGCCGCATGTCCCGAAAACACGGAACGTGCGCGCGCAGCGTCGGTTAAAAAACAGCGTGAACGGTCCGCGATGGATCGCAAACGCGCGATGGAGCGTGCGGTGTTAACTCTTCACTGTGCCCGAGGAAAGCGGCTGGCGCGGTCTGCCGCGCCAATCACAGCCGCGCTTGCTCTTGCCGTGCTGTTCTGGGGCGCCGACGTGGCGGCTGCGCAGACCGCGGTCGTCGGCAATGGCGGCTGTATCGGCACCCGCGGTTCAATCAACTGCGTGGGCCGCTTCGGACCGGCCGGCGATCCGAACGTGCGCCTCGTGCCGCAACCGCTCGATGCGGCCGCTATCGCGCGCGCCAAGGAACGCGACCGGCGCTGGGTCGACCGCTGCCGGCCGGTCGTCGCGCCGGATCGCTACGGCGTGCCGCGTTATCACTATGCGCAGCCGGGCTGCGAGTTCGGCGTCGGCGCGAACTAGAGCGTATCTCGCTCAGATAGCACCACGTTCTCGTCATGCCCGGGCTTGACCCACGGCTGTCCGGCACGGTTTGTGCCTTTCATGCTGCCAGCTCCTCCGCGAACCGAATAGCTGGGCAAACAGCATTGCGACCAGATGCGGCTTGGCTTTCAGCGCGCGCCCGTCCAAGTCGGCTTCATGCTGCTCCACTGCACGGTCGAGTACCGGCCATGGAATTTGCTTCAAGAGGCTATGAA
>JASHPU010000092.1 GCA_030037885.1 Xanthobacteraceae bacterium
ATAGATTTCGTCCACCTCAACGTAGAGCGGGAAACACACATCATGCCGCATCAGTTCGAAGCGTGCGTGGTCGAGCAAATGATGCACATTGCGGCGCGCTCCGGTGAAGAAATTATCCACGCAAAGCACCTCGCATCGCTGCGTCAGCAGTCGGTCGCACAAGTGCGATCCGATGAAGCCGGCGCCGCCGGTCACCAAAATGCGACGTTCGTTGAGCATCGCGCGCTGCTGACCTCTCTAATCCCAGCCAAAGATTGTATTATAGCGGCGGCATCGCCGCCGCCTTCGGCAATTCACGCACACACCTGAGACGCCGCGGGCAAACGAAACGGAAGGAACACGGAAGCCATTCATGCCTCCGCCACGAAGCGGTTGCGCATCTTGCCCAAGGATTCGATCTCAGTCTCCATCACATCACCGGCCTTAAGGAAGGTGTTGGTGCCCTGACCGACGCCGCCGCAGGTGCCGCAGCTGAAAACGTCGCCGCACTCGATACTGAGAATATTGGAGGCGTATTCGATCTGCTCCTCGGGCGTGAAGATGAATTGCGAGGTGTTGCCGTTCTGCTTGATTGCGCCGTTGACGGTGAGCCGGATGAACAGGTTCATATGATTTTTCACGAACGCGCGCGGTACCAGGAACGGGCCGGTCGGGGCGAAATTGTCGTGGCTCTTGCCGCCGAGCCAGTCGGAGCGCAGCCCCGGCCGGTCGGGGCGGATCTGCAGGTCGCGGCACGACACGTCGTTGGTGGTCATGAAGCCGGCGACGTGGTCGAGCGCGCGCTCCGCCTTGATGCGCTTGCCGCGTTTGCCGATGGCGAGCGCGATCTCGGCCTCCCAGTCGATCTTCGCCATGCCGAGCGGAATTTCGATGTCGTCGTAGGCGCCGCACAGCGTGCTCGGCGCTTTCAGGAAGAGATAAGGCCGTGTGGTTGATTTCTCGCCGCTGAATTTCGGGCCGCCGGCCGGCGTCATGCCGGCGCGCAGCATCTCGTCGACGTGCTCCTGAAAGTTTTGCGCCGCATAAAACATTTTGCCCGGACGCCGCAGCGGCGGCAGCGCGCGCAGATCGCCGAGCTTTTGCGCGCCGGAACGCAGGCCGGATTTTTCGAAATAGGCGACGATGTCCTGCAGCTTGGCGAAATTGGCGTCCCAGTTTTCCAGCAACGCGTCGAGGCTCTCGGTCGCGCCCAAGCCGCTGCGTCCGTCGGCGCGGTACACCGCGTCGGCGGCTTTGAGATCGATGGCGTCCTCGCCAAGCACGATGGCGGCGAACGGGTTCGAGCCCGCTTTGGCGAAAGTACCGAGTTTGAAGGGCGTACCGTTCATGTTTTTCGATCCTCATCGCGGCAAAAGCCTCAAGGTTAGCCAGCATAGCGACTGATTGCAGGCGCTGCCTACAGAACCGGCAGAACGCGCTGCCGGCTTTCGCTTAAACTTTATGCAGTCTGCCTATCTCGTGTGCGGCGGCTGCGCGTCGCCGCCGGAGGGCCACAGACCCGCGTGCCGCCGCGGCGCCATCGCCTTGATCCGCCAAAGCCTTAACGTCGATCGGCCGAACTGGCACGGCGCTTGATTGGCTGCCATTGGCGGCCGCTTCGCGCGGCCCGGCCGCGCGACTGGAATGCCCGGAGGAGGAAGGCGGAATGAAGATCGTCATGGCGGTCATCAAGCCGTTCAAGCTCGATGAAGTCCGCGATGCGCTGGGCCGCATCGGCGTCCAGGGCCTGACCGTCACCGAGGTCAGAGGCTACGGCCGGCAAAAGGGCCACACCGAAGTCTATCGCGGCACCGAATACGCGGTCAGCCTCCTCCCCAAGATCAAGCTCGAAGTCGCCTGCCCGTCCGATCAGGTCGGCAAGGTGGTCGAAACCGTCGCGGCGGCGGCCAAGACCGGCCAGATCGGCGACGGCAAGATTTTTGTCACCGCGCTCGACCACGCCATCCGCATCCGCACCGGTGAATCCGACGCGGCGGCGCTGTAGCGCCGGGCGAATTTCTCTCCCGCAGGAGTTCAAGACATGACATCGAAGAAATTTCCCGCGCTCGTCGCGCTTGCCGTCGCGCTGCTGCTGGCGCTCGCGCTGGCCCTCCCGGCATTCAATTCGTCCTATGCGCAGGGACAGGCCGCGCCGGCAGGCAACGCGGCATCCGCGCCGGCGCCGGCAGCCGGTGCACCGGCCGCGGCGGCTCCTGCCGCCGTGCCGCAGGCCTGCGACGGCGTGAAGGTCACGGAAAACTGCACGCCCAATTCCGGCGACACCGCCTGGATGCTGACCTCGATGGCCATCGTGCTGATGATGACGATCCCGGGCCTGGCGCTGTTCTACGGCGGCATGGTGCGCAAGAAGAACGTCGGCGACACGGTGATGACGAGTTTCGCCATCACCTGCCTCGTCAGCATCCTGTGGTTCGTCTTCACCTACAGCATCGCGTTCCGCGGCGGCACGCCGTTCATCGGCGGCTTCGACCGCGCCTTCTTACAGAACATCGTCAGCAACACGTTCAAGGCCGGCGTGGCGCAAAACATCGGCACGCCCAATCCGCTGGCGCCGACCATTCCCGAAACCGTGTATTCGATGTTCCAGCTGACCTTCGCCATCATCACCGCGGCCTTGATCGCCGGCTCGATCGCCGAGCGCATGAAATTTTCGGCGATGCTGTGGTTCATCGGGTTGTGGACGATTTTCGTCTATTCGCCGGTCGCCCATTGGGTCTGGGGCCCGGACGGCTTTTTCAACAGCGCCAATCCGGACGCGAAATTTCACGTGCTCGATTTCGCCGGCGGCACCGTGGTGCACGTCAATTCCGGCACCGCCGGGCTGATGGCGGCGCTGATGCTCGGCAAGCGCAAAGACATCGGTCCGCCGCACAACATGGTGCTCACCCTGATCGGCGCCGCGCTATTGTGGGTCGGCTGGTTCGGCTTCAACGCCGGCTCGGCAGTGAGCGCCGGCATGCAGGCCGGCATGGCCATGGCGGTGACGCACATCGCCACCGCCACCGCCGGTTTCACCTGGATGCTGGTCGAGTGGTTGCTGCGCGGCAAGCCGACGGTGATCGGCATCTGCTCGGGCGCCGTGGCGGGACTTGTCGCCATCACCCCGGCCTCGGGCTTTGTCGGTCCGGTCGGCGCGTTCTGCATCGGCATCGCCGCCGGCATCATCTGCTACTGGGGCTGCACCGGGCTGAAGCGCTATTTCGGCTATGACGACGCGCTCGATACGTTCGGCGTGCACGCGCTCGGCGGCGCCGCGGGCGCCATCCTGACCGGCGTGTTCGCGGTCGCGGCCTACGGCGGCACGGCAGGCGCCATCGAGGGCAATGTCGGCCAAATCCTCAACCAATGCATCGGCGTCGTCACCGTGTTCGTCTACGATGTGGTGGTGACGCTGATCATCTTGAAGATCGTCGACCTGACCATCGGGCTGCGGGCGAGCGAGGACGTCGAGCGCGGCGGCCTCGACCTCGCGCTGCACGGCGAGACGGTGCAGTAGCAGGACCGTCGCCGGGGCGCTGACGGCCGCTCGTCCACGCAAAAGCGGGGACCCAGCGCTGGATTCCCGCTTTCGCGGGAATGAGCGGACATTCCCTCTACTCCGCCGCCTGGGCCAGCGCGTGCTGGCGGACTTTCGGCATGACCTCTTGCGCCAGCAGCCGCATCGATTGGCGCTCCCAGTCGCGGTTCGGGCCGCTCCAGTCGAGGCCGGTCATCAACAGCGTGCCGAACGGACCCGCGGCGTCGCGCAACGCGATGAGCTTGTCGAGAAATGTTTTCGGCGAGCCATAGATGGTGCAAGCTTCGGTGATGACCTCGATGGTTGCGGCTTCGTCCGGCATGTCCGGATCCGGCTTCATGACCGAGAGCAGGCCGACGCGGCTCAGCACCTCGCGCATGTAGGTATAGAAATAGCGGTTCGATCCCTGCGCGCTGAAGATGCGATCGTGTGCTTGCGCGTCGCTTTCCGCCAGCATGACGTTGCGCGCCACCCGCCAATTGTCGCCGCGCGCCGGCCGGCCGGCTTCG
>JASHPU010000093.1 GCA_030037885.1 Xanthobacteraceae bacterium
CGCTCGAACATTTCCATGTTCCGGCGCACCTGATCTTCCAGCGCGCCGAACGGGCTGACGCCGAACGCCTGCGCCATCTGTTGGCGGAATTTCTCCTGCTCGCGGGTCAGCGATTCGATCGAGACTTCGAGATAGCGCGGCACCAGCATCTGCATGCTGTCGCCGTAGAAGCGGATCAGCTGACGCAAAAACGTAGCAGGCAGGAGATTTTGACCTTCCTTGTTCTCCTGCTCGAAAATGATCTGGGTCAGCACCGAACGGGTGATGTCCTCGCCGCTCTTGGCGTCATGGACCACGAAATCCTCGCCGTTCTTCACCATGGCGGCGAGGTCTTCGAGCGTCACGTAGGTGCTGGTGCCGGTATTGTAGAGCCGCCGGTTGGCGTACTTCTTGATCTCGATCGGCTCTTTGGGCTTGCTGTTGGTGTCGGACATGCGCTGGGAACCCGCGGACTGACCGGCAAAATAGGCGGTTTCGCCCGGCGCGGCTACCGTTTTGTGACGCGGCAAGGACCCGCGGGCGGCGCGGGGCTCCCCTTCGCGCCTTGTCGGCGGCAGCGCGCCTGCCTATGACATATATCCAGCCCGCCTGATGAGCCGCGGGCAAAACCCGCGGCCGACGCGAAGCAAACCCCGCAAGTCCGGAAGGAACCCGCCATGAAAGACGACATCGTCATCGTCAGTGCAACGCGCACCCCGGTCGGCGCATTCAACGGTGTATTCGCCACCTTGCCCGCCCACGAGCTGGGCAAGACGGCAATCAAGGCGGCGCTCGACCGCGCCGGCGTCGAACCGCAGCGGGTTTCCGAAGTGATTCTGGGTCAAATCCTCACCGCCGGCCAGGGTCAGAACCCGGCCCGCCAGGCGTCGGTCGCGGCCGGCGTCCCGGTCGAGGTGCCGGCTTGGGGCGTCAATCAGTTGTGCGGCTCGGGACTGCGCTCGGTCGCACTCGGCTACCAGGCCATCCTCAACGGCGATTCCGAGATCGTGGTCGCCGGCGGCCAGGAATCGATGAGCGTCGCGCCGCACTGCGCGCATCTGCGCGGCGGCGTCAAGATGGGCAATTTCGACATGATCGACACCATGATCAAGGACGGCCTCTGGGACGCATTCAACGGCTACCACATGGGCAGCACCGCCGAGAACGTGGCGCGGCAGTGGCAGATTACGCGCCAGCAGCAGGACGAGTTCGCGGTCGGCTCGCAGAACAAGGCCGAAGCCGCACAGAAGGGCGGAAAATTCAAGGACGAGATCACGCCCGTGACGGTGAAAACCCGCAAGGGCGACGTCATCGTCGATGCCGACGAATACCCCAAGCACGGCACCACGCTGGAGGCTATCGCAAAACTACGTCCCGCCTTCGACAAGGAAGGCACCGTCACGGCCGGCAACGCCTCCGGCATCAATGATGGCGCCGGCGCGGTGGTGCTGATGAAGGCGAGCGAAGCCGCCAAGCTCGGCAAGACGCCGCTCGGGCGCATCGTGTCGTGGGCGCAGGCCGGCGTCGATCCGAAGATCATGGGCACCGGGCCGATCCCGGCCTCGCGCGCGGCACTGAAAAAGGCCGGCTGGTCAATCGGCGATCTCGACCTGATCGAGGCCAACGAGGCGTTCGCCGCGCAGGCCTGCGCCGTCAACAAGGACCTCGGCTGGGACACCAAGAAGGTCAACGTCAACGGCGGCGCCATCGCGCTCGGCCATCCGATCGGCGCCTCAGGCACGCGCGTGCTGGTGACGCTGCTCTACGAAATGGGCAAGCGCAACGCCAAGAAGGGGCTGGCGACGCTCTGCATCGGCGGCGGCATGGGCATCGCCATGTGCGTCGAGCGTTAGAGGCAAAGCGTCAGAGGACGGCGATCCGCTTTTCGCTCGATCCGACGTCGGTGATCTGACAATTCGCGAACTTCCGCGGCTCGCCGGAAAGGGCGCAAATCCGGGAGGAGACCATGCCCCGTGTAGCGTTGGTGACGGGCGGCACGCGCGGTATCGGCGCGGCGATTGCGAAGGCGATCAAGGCAGCCGACTACAAGGTCGCGGCCACTTATGGCGGCAACGAGGAAGCAGCAAACAAATTCAAGGCCGAGACCGGCATTCCCGTCTACAAATGGGACGTGTCGTCGTTCGATGCCTGCGCGGCCGGCGTCAAGCAGGTCGAGGCCGAGCTCGGGCCGATCGATGTCCTGGTCAACAATGCCGGCATCACCCGTGACGGCGTGTTCCACCGCATGACGCCGGAAAACTGGAACGCGGTCATCAACACCAATCTCGGCTCGTTGTTCAACATGACGCGGCAGGTCATCGAAGGCATGCGCGCGCGCAAGTTCGGCCGCATCATCAACATTTCGTCGATCAACGGCCAGAAGGGCCAGATGGGGCAGGTCAATTACTCGGCCGCCAAGGCGGGCGAGCTCGGCTTCACCAAGGCGCTGGCGCAGGAAGGCGCCCGCGCCGGCATCACCGTCAACGCCATCTGCCCGGGCTACATCAACACCGAGATGGTGCAGGCAATGCCGAAAGACGTGCTGGAGAAATCGATCCTGCCGCAGATCCCGATCGGACGGCTTGGCGAACCCGAGGAAATCGCGCGCTGCGTGGTGTTTCTCGCCTCCGACGATGCCGGCCTCATTACCGGCGCGACGCTGACGGCGAACGGTGGGCAGTATATCGCTTAATTCGCCGCCGCACGCATAGCGGAAAGGCTAATCATTCGGCTTCCAGCCATCCGGCGCGAACTCAAGGCCGGAAAACTCAAAACCCGGCGCCACGGTGCAACCGACCAGCGTCCAGTCGCCGAGCGATTCGGCTGACTGCCAAGCGCGTGCAGGTACGATTGCTTGCGGCCGCTCGCCAGCGGCAAGGTCGCTGCCGAGCGTCACGCGTTCGCAGCGGCTATTTTCAGTCGCGGTATCCAGCCGAAGCGGCGCCCCCGCGTACCAATGCCAGACTTCGGCGGCATCGACGCGGTGCCATCGCGAGCGTTCGCCGCGCGCCAAGAGAAAATAAATGGCGGTCGACGCCACGCGGTTCGGCCCGGCTAGCCGGGCATCGCGAAACGTTTCGCGAAAATGGCCGCCTTCCGGATGCGGCTTGAGGTCGAGCAGCCGGATGACGTCCGCGGCTGTTGGATTCGGAGAGATCAAAATCGATTCTTGCGCTCGCGGATTTCCGCGAACACTTTCCAGGCCGCGCTGCCGGCGAGGCGCAGCGATTTGGCGAGCTCGGCATTGTCGGCGCGCAGAAACGGATTGGCGGCCTTTTCGGCGCCGATCGTCGCCGGGATGGTGAACTGATGCGCGGCGACGCGCTTAGCCACTTCGTCGGCGCGCGCCGCGAGCGCTTTGTTGCTCGGCTCGACCGTCTTGGCGAAACGGATGTTGGCGTCGGTATATTCGTGGCCGCAATAGAACCGCGTGTCGTCGGGCAGGTCACGCAGCTTGACGAGCGAATTCCACATCATCTCGGGGTCACCCTCGATGACGCGGCCACAGCCGATCGAGAACAGCGTGTCGCCGACGAAGGCAATTTTGTCGGCGGGAAAGAAATAGGAGATGTGTCCGGCGGTGTGGCCCGGCGTGTCGATGACGCGACCCTCGAGCGAGCCCACCTTCACGGTATCGCCCTCGCCCACCGTGGCGTCGACATGGGCGATGCGCTTGGCTTCATCGCGCGGCGCCACGACGCGGCACTTGTGGTGCTGTTTCAGCGCGCCGATGCCGGCGGTGTGGTCGTTGTGGTGATGCGTCACCAAAATATCGGTGAGGCGCCAGCCGGTTTTTTGCAGCGCCGCCTCCACGGGGGCCGCTTCCGGCGCGTCGATGGCCGCCGTGGCGCCGCTTTGCGGATCGTGCAGCAGCACGCCGAAATTGTCCTTCAGGCAAAGAAACAGATGGGTTTGTGCCGGCATGTCCTAACCGTCGCAGAGGGGTGCAGGTATGAGCCCGCGAGCCCAGGATCCGTAACCGCAATGGCACAAAGTAGGCGTTCCGAACCGCCATCCGCAAGGGCCGGTTTGCCGCCTTAAGCCCGGAATGACGAGCCGATCCGTGCTATCTAATCCCTATGGACGTTGTCGACCTGCGCAATTTCTATGCCCAGCGGATCGGCGTCGTGGCCCGGCGCTTTATCGGCCGCGGCATCCGCGCGCGCTGGAAAGACACACGCGGCCAGCGCGTGGTCGGGGTCGGCTACGCCACCCCCTATCTCGGCCTGTTCCGCGAAGAAGCCGAGCGCTGCCTGGCGCTGATGCCGGGGCCGCAGGGCGTGGTGCGCTGGCCCTCGACACGGCCGGCGCTGGCGGCTCTGGTCGAGGAAGACGAATGGCCGCTGACCGATTCGGCGGTCGATCGGGTGCTGCTGGTTCACGCGCTGGAAATATCGTCGGATGCGCCCGAACTCCTGCGCGAGGTGTGGCGGGTTCTGGCGCCCGGCGGTCGGCTCCTGGCCGTGGTGCCCAACCGGCGCGGCCTGTGGGCGCGCATGGACACGACGCCGTTCGGCTATGGCCGGCCGTACTCACGCTCGCAGATCACCCAACTCCTGCGCGAGACGTCTTTCACGCCGACCGGTTGGGGCGAGGCGCTCTACGTGCCGCCGATCGCGCGCGGCTGGTTTTTGCGCTCTTCGGTCGCCTGGGAACGCACCGGAGCGTCGCTATCGGCGCCGTTCGCCGGCGTCCACATCGTCGAAGCGACCAAGCAGGTCTATCGCGCCATCCCCGCGCGCCGCGAGCGGCGCCGCCTGGTGCCGGCGCTGCAGCCGGCGCTGGCGCCTATGCCCGGAGCGGCGCTGCGCTGACGCGGCAAAAAATCTCTGGATGCGCCTCCTCAGGCGAGCGCCGTTCAGTGATGCATCAAGATAGCGCCGATGATAATGATGGGAATCGGTATCCCGATCAACCAAAGCAACAATCCACGGCCAAATCCCACGACGAGCTCCATTCGTTTCTCATGTCCGATGGACATTATGTCCGATAGAGAACGCCGTGGCCGCCGCGAGGTTCCTCTGGGAAGTCGGCGTTGTTTGTTTGTTTGTTTGTTGCGCGCGGTTAGGGCTCGCGGCGATAGCGCATGACGAGACTCGCCGGGCCGAAGCAAGGCTGACCACAAACGCCGCAGCCAGCAAGCATTTTGAACGTCGTCATATCAGCCTGCTCGTGGCTTTAGGTCAGGCCGGGAACGGACCCCAAGCGCGCTGCACCGCCGGCCGCGCCGCGATCGCATCGTGCCAACGCCGCACGTTCGGATAATCCGCAAGCCCGATGTCATTGACGCCGTGCAGATGGACGTCCGAATACATGGTCATGTCGGCGATCGAATAATCGCCGGCGACGTATTCGCCGCTCGCGAGCTGGCGGTCGAGGATGCCGAGCATGTCGCGCAGGTTGGCGTCGTAATGTGCCTGCGCGGTGGGCGCCTTGACGGGCGAGCGGATCGTCCAGTGGCCAAACTGCTGCGCCAGCGTCGTGAACGTCGCCGAACCGTAGAACAGCCATTGGTCGACCTTGGCGCGCGCGACCGGATCGGACGGGTAGAACCGGCCCGACTTCTCCGCGAGATATTTGAGGATCGCGCCGGATTCGCAGAGCGTCACGCGGGCGCCGCCCGGCCCATCATGATCGACGATCGCCGGAATCTTGTGGCCGGGGCTGATTTTCATGAACTCCGGCGCCATCTGCGCCTTTTCCCGCAAGTTGACGGGCACGATGCGATGCTCGAGTCCGGTCTCCTCCAGCATCACGCGCGGTTTGTAGCCATTATCGGTGGTCCAGGTGTAGCAATCGATCATCCCATGCTCCCATGAAAGATTCTGAGTTTAGTTCGGCCAAGGCTCTGCCGTCATGGCAGCAGCATCGGCGCCGATGAATTCCTTCAGCTTATCCTGCCGCTCGGTTTCGAGCGCGGCAACGAGCGCCGCCTTGATTTCGCCGATCAGCGCCAAGCCACGGAACACCAATCCGGAATAAACCTGAATGAGGCTCGCGCCGGCGCGGATCTTTTCCAGTGCGCTTTCGCCGGAATCGATGCCGCCGGCGCCGATCAACGGGAAGGCGTCTTCGACCCGCACGTAGGTTTCGGCCAGCATGCGGTTGGCGAGCAAGAGCAACGGCCGCCCCGACAGGCCGCCGGTTTCCTTGGCGATCGCGGTCTCGCGCAAGCTCGCCGGCCGCCCCACCGTGGTGTTGCCGACGATCATGGCGTCGACGCGCCGCGCGCGGGCAATGCCGACCACGTCGTCGAGATCGGCAAGCGACAGGTCGGGCGCGATTTTCAGCAAGACCGGCGTGGGGCCGGCATTGCGCGTCACCCGCTCGCGGGCATCGACCACGCGCGCCAGCAGATCGTCGAGCACGGCAGCTTGCTGCAAATTGCGCAGGCCGGGCGTATTGGGCGAGGAGATATTGATGGTGACGTAGCTCGCGACCGGGGCAAAGCGCTCGATCAGCCGGACGTAATCGGCGACGCGGTCGGGCGCGTCCTTGTTGGCTCCGATATTGACGCCGACAATGCCGCCGGCATTGGCGCGCGCGGCAAGCCGCGCCAAAACTGCGTCGGCGCCTTGCGAATTGAAGCCGAGCCGGTTGATGACGCCGCTATCGGCATCGAGCCGGAACAGCCGCGGGCGCGGATTGCCGGCCTGCGGCAGCGGCGTCACGGTGCCAATTTCGACGAAACCGAAGCCGAGCCGCAGCAGTGCATCGGGCACCTCGGCGTTCTTGTCGAAGCCGGCGGCAATGCCGACGGGATTTTTGAAATTGAGCCCGAAGACGCGGCTCGCCAGCCGCTTGTCGTCCGACGCAGCCGGCGGCAGCGGCGCGATTTTCAGCATCCGGATGGCAAGTCCGTGGGCATCTTCCGGATCGAGCGCATGCAGGAACGGCCGGCTGAGGCGATCGAACAGGCCGATCACGATTGCGGCTCCGCCTCGAGTTCCGGCAGGTCTCGCCGGCCCGCTATCTCATCAGGCAGCGGCCGCACCCAGCGCACCGCATCGCGCCGCAAGGGTCCGTAAAGATGCGGGAAAAGGGCGCCGCCGCGCGAGCGTTCCCATTTCAGTTGCGGACCCAGTCGGCCGGCATCGACCGCGATCAGCAGCAAGTCCGACTGTCGGGCGAAGTGTTTGGCCGCCGTTTCGGCAAGCTGGCCGGCGCTGGAGAAATGGATGAAGCCGTCGCGCGTGTCGTCGGCCGAGCCGCAAAACTC
>JASHPU010000094.1 GCA_030037885.1 Xanthobacteraceae bacterium
ACAGGTCATCTCGATGCAGACGAGGCCGGCGCCGCCCTTGGCGCGCTCGCCGTAATGCACGAGATGCCAGTCGGTCGGGCAGCCGTCGACCGCCTTGTACTGCGCCATCGGCGACACCACGACGCGGTTCTTCAGGCGCATGTCGCGCAGCCGAAGCGGCGCGAACATCGGCCGCCGCACCGCGTTGGCGCCGGCGCCGGCACGGTGCTGGAACCAGGCCTCGGCGCCTTCCAGCCAGCTCTTGTCGCGCAGCCGCAAATTCTCATGGCTGATGCGCTGCGAGCGCGTCAGAAGTGAATAATTGAACTGCACGGGATCGAGCTTCAGATAGCGCTCGACGTCCTCGAACCATTCCATCGAATTGCGCGCCGCCGATTGCAGGCGCAGCACTTCGGTGCGCCGGGCGTTCTCGTATTTGGCGAACGCCGCCTGCAAGGTCGGCTCGCTGTGCAGATAGTCGGCCATCGACACCGCGCTCTCCATGGCGAGCTTGGTGCCGGAGCCGATCGAGAAATGCGCGGTGGCGGCGGCGTCGCCCATCAGCACGATGTTCCGGTGCGACCAGTTCGCGCACAGCACGCGGGGAAAGTTCAGCCACGCCGAGCCGCGGATGTGTGAAGCGTTCGACATCAAGCGGTGGCCGCCGAGATATTTGGCGAAGATGCGCTCGCAGGCGCGGCAGGATTCGTCCTGGCTCATGGCGCCGAAGCCGAATTTCTGCCAGGTCGCTTCCGCGCATTCGACGATGAAGGTCGCGGTATCGGCGTCGAACTGATAGGCGTGCGCCCACACCCAGCCGTGCTTGGTCTCCTCGAAGATGAAAGTGAAGGCGTCGTCGAATTTTTGCCGCGTGCCGAGCCAGACGAACTTGTTCTTGCGCAAATCGATAATGGGCTTGAAGGTTTCGGCAAACTCGCGGCGGGTTTTCGAGTTCAGTCCATCGGCGGCGACGACGAGATCGTAGCTCCTGGCGAGTTCGCTGGCGCTGCCAATCTCGGTCGCAAAGCGCAAATCGACGCCGAGTTCGCGGGCGCGGTCCTGTAACAGCAGCAGCAGCTTCTTGCGCGCGATGCCGGAAAAGCCGTGGCCGCCGGAGACCACGCGCTCGCCGCGATAGGAGACCGCGATGTCGTCCCAATAGGCGAAATGGTTGCGGATCGAAGCGGCGCTCGGCGGGTCGTTGGCGGCGATGTTCTCGAAGGTCTCGTCGGAGAACACCACGCCCCAGCCGAACGTGTCGTCGGGGCGGTTGCGCTCGAACACGGTGACGTCGTGCCGCGCGTCACGCAGCTTCATGCTGATGGCGAAGTAGAGGCCCGCCGGGCCGCCGCCGAGGCACGCGATCTTCATGGTGCCGCCGTCCTGTTCGCACGGCCAACATGGCACGGCCGGGCGATTACTTCAAGCTTAAATATTCAAGCTTAAAGGTCTTCCACCGGACAAAGGCTGTGGCCGGGGCCGGGGCGGGAGCCGTCGCCGTTGCGCCGCTATTGAATCTCGTCTTTTATCGGCTGGCTTTTCTTCGCCCACGGACGCAGGAACCCTACGCATGAGCGGCAACTCGACGACCGTCGCGACGGTGATCGCCAGCGATTTGGCCGCCTATGGGGCGCGGCGCTGCTTCGGGCTCCTGGGCACTGCCAACTTCAGAGTCTCACACGCGCTGGTGCAGGCCGGCGTCGAACTGATCGCGGCGCGGCACGAAGGCAACGCCGCCAGCATGGCGGATGCCTACGCCAAGGCGACCGGCGAATTGACTTTGGTGAGCGTGCATTCCGGGCCGGGATTGACCAATGCGCTGACCGGCATCGGCGAAGCGGCGAAGAGCCGCACGCCACTTGTGGTGCTGGCCGGCGACGTGCCGAACGGCGCGGTGAAGAACAACTTTTATATCGAGCAGGCCGAGATGGTGCGGGCGGTCGGCGCCGTGTCGGAGCGATTGCACACCGTGGCCTCGGCGCGCGAGGATACGCTGCGTACGGTCACGCGCGCGCTGCGCGACCGGCAAACCGTGGTGCTGAGCCTGCCGCTCGACGTGCAGCATGCGCCGCTCGCCTCGAATCTGCCGCCGCTCGAACTGCCGCCGGCGCCGGGCCGCCTGCAGCCCGATCCCCTTCTCGTCGAGCGCCTGGCCGAAGCGCTGTCGCGCGCCAAGCGGCCGCTCATTCTCGGCGGCCGCGGCGCCGTGATCTCCGGCGCCGAAGAAGCGCTCGTTGCGCTCGGCGACGCCGTCGGCGCGCTATTCGCAACGTCGGTGTGCGGCCACGGCCTGTTCGCCGGCAATCCGTGGTCGGTTGGCATCAGCGGCGGCTTTTCGTCGCCGATTGCCGACGAACTGATTTCAGAAAGCGATTTCATTCTCGCCTTCGGGGCGAGCCTGACGTCATGGACGACAAAACGCGGCAAGCTCATCGCGCCCGGCGCGGTGGTGGCGCAGGTCGATGTCGAAACCGCCAAGCTCGGCTATCAGATGCCGGTGCAGATTGCCGTGCAGGGCGACGCCAAGGCGACGGCGGGTCTTCTGTTGGCCGAACTCGGCCGCCGCGGGTTGGCCCTCTCCCGACCTTCCCCCGCAAGCGGGGGAGAGCAGGAAGGGGGCCGGCGCAGCAATGCGATGCGCGAGCGCATCCGCTCGGGCGACAATCATCACTTCCCGCATCCGGACACGTCCGGCAAGGACTTCATCGACCCGCGCACGCTGAGCAAGGCGGTCGACGCCATTCTGCCGGCCGACCGCGTGGTCGCTTCCGATTCAGGTCATTTCTGCGGCTGGGTGCCGCGCTATTTGCGCGTGCCGAATGCGCGCGCCTCGTGCCTCAGTCACTCGTTCCAATCGATCGGGCTCGGCCTTGCCTCGGCGATCGGCCTTGCCATCGCCAATCCCGGGAAACTCGCAGTGCTCGGCACCGGCGACGGCGGTTTCTTGATGTCGATCGCGGACCTTGAAACCGCGGTCCGGCTGGGCCTGCGCCTATGCATCCTGGTCTACAACGATGCGTCCTACGCGGCCGAAGTACACTATTTCCGGCGCCAGGGCCTTTCCGTCGACATCGTGCAGTTCCCCGAAACCGATTTTGCCGCGATCGCGCGCGGCTACGGCGCCCGCGGCATCACTGTGCGCAGGCTCGCCGATCTCGAGCCGCTGAAAGTCTGGGTCGCCGACGGCGCGCCCGGCGTGTTCGTGATCGACGGCAAAATCAATCCGGAACTCGAGGCCGACTGGCACGCCGAGCATTTTCCGTCGTGATCTGCCGTCCAGCACAGGAGATTGCTGGACCCCCTTCGCGCCGACCCTGGCACAGCCCGGCTGAGGGTCCCTCACAAACGGCAAAAGGCGCCTCGGCGCTTTTTCTTTGATTGTTCTCCTAAAGGTTGCATAGTCGGCTTCGCGGTGATCCAACTAAAGCAAGGGAAGATAAAATGTTCGGCAGCACGGTTCTCGATCTTGCGATCGGGCTCATCTTCGCGTTTCTTCTTATCAGCCTGATAACAAGCACGGCCACCGAGGCTGTGGCCTCGGCGGCTGGTTGGCGCGCCGACACGTTGCTTCAAGGCATCAAGGATCTTCTCAACGACCAGAACTTCACCGGCTTGGCTAAGGATCTCTACAACCACGGCCTCGTCAACCCGCAATCAGATGGCAAAGCCACCAACGAAGCGACCCTGAAAGCGAAGCCGTCCTACATCGATGCCCAGCATTTTGCCGCGGCGTTGATGGAGAGGCTGAAAATTCTGCCAAACGTCACAGACTTACAAACCGAAATCAATAAAATTACCGACCCGCAGCTCAAGGGTGTCCTCAGCGGCGTTGTCACCCGCGCTAATGGCAACATCGATCAGATCCGTCGTGATCTTGCCGCGTGGTTTAATCAGGGGATGGAACGCATCGCCGGTGTCTATAAAAGATACGCGCAATTGTGGAATTTCCTAATCGCGTTGCTTCTTGCGATAGGTTTTAATCTCGACGCCGTGAAAATTGCTCATACGTTATGGGACCAGCCGGGGCTCATCAAAGAATTTTCTGCGCCCGCGGTGGGAGCGAACGCAGACACGCTATTTACTCAACTGGGACAATTGGGGCTGCCATTCGGCTGGGATGACAAGGCCATCAATGATTTGTGGCGCCTGCCGACCTCGCTCTCTGCAATAGTGACCTGGGTCTCTGCAATAGTGGGATGGCTGATCATGGCCGCGTCGACGCTTTTCGGAGCGTCGTTCTGGTTCGACGCCTTGCAACGGATAACGCAGCTGCGCGGTGCCGGCTCGAAATAGGGCGCGTCGTAGCGGGCGCGCGGCGTTAGAGATCGCCTCCGACGCCGCGCGCCGGCAAATAGTGCAGCACGCGGCGCTCGACCAGGATGACGGCAAGGTAGGCGATGCCGCCGACCAGCGTCAGCATGACGATGCAGACGAACACCAGCGGCGTGTTGGCTTGACCTTCGCCGAAGGTGAGGAGATAACCGAGGCCGACGTTGCCGCCGACCACCGCAAGCGTCGCGCCGACGCGCAAGCCGGTGAACATCGGCGGCAGCGAGGCGGAAAACTCGACCTTCCATTTCTGGTCGACGGTTACGTCGCCGCGGCGCTCGCCACATGGGAGCGCGCGGAGCGGCCGCTCACCGAGCACACCCAGCGCATTTCCTGTCTGCTCGGCCTGCCGACCACTTGGGCCACCGGCGCTGCGCGCGCTCATGCTGGTGCTCACCGGCCGCTCGAAGTGGCTCACCGCGCAGCGCACCCGCACCGCGCTGCACCGGCCGACCGGAACGTAAGATGGAGCCCGGATCGAGCCGACGGATCCGGCCCGATGACAGGTTCTGCAAAATCCGGGACGGGCTCTCCGGCGCAAATGCTATGACGTTGAACTAAAAGTAGTAATTTTATAGAGTTACAGGAGCGACAGCGGAGGTCAAATATGATCGGCACCCGAGGCCCACGGACCAGCCACAAGACTGCCGGTCTCGCCGCTTATGGCGTCGTGTTCACAGGGATTGTCCTGCTACTTCTAAGTGTGCTCGGGACAGAGACGTGGCATTGGCCTGTATGGGTGGCGAATTTTGTGCGGGACCTTGGTTTATTGCTCGCCGCCGTGACAGCCGCCACTATTTTTCATGAGAAGTTGCTTCGTGATGAAATGTACTCAAGCTTTCATCAGGAACTTGAAGAGAAGTTTGTTCAAGCTCGCTTGGATATTGCGAAAGAGGTTTACCGACTATTCGCTGAGCGCCCACCGCGGATGACTGGACTACGGAAATTGACCGATTATCGAAGGAGCTTTGAACGCTACTACGATTGGGTCAACCAACAATCCCCTCAGGATCTGTTCTTTGCTGGTCGGTCAGTTTTGCATCGGATGGACGCTGACATTCGAGCCAGAACAGCAGGTGCTGAGGCAAAAAAAGGTATTGCTGCCGCAGATATCCTGCTTCGCCGTCTAAGAGAGGGGTCGAAGATCAAAATTCTATTTCTCGACCCAAGAACTAGCATCTCCGCAAGACTTGCCGAGGAGGAGGGGCAAACACCAGCGGATATGCTTGGCGATATCAAAACCTCCTTAGGAATCTGTTGTACGCTCGGTGACCTCTTGAGTAGCCATTCGTCGGAGTTCCCGCCTGGAGCGGAATTGTCAATTCGGGTGTATGATCGAATCCCTTATTTCGCGTACCACAAGCAGGACAGCGAAGTGATTGTCGGATTCTATTTCGATTCGTTCAGAGGCTCGACGTCGGCCGCGTACGAACTTATCGACGATGAAACCAAAAAGGTGTTTGAAGAGCATTTCATTCGCATTTGGGGCGAGGCTGGAAGGAACACCGTAGTTGCGTTCAACAGCGCACGGGGCAAACCGAACATAAACCGGCGCTTGGTAGAGGAACTCCAGAACTCAATAGACGCGACTACAATCGCGGGGTAAGAGATAGATTCAGTGCATCCTGCTTTGTGACGGACGATTTAATCGATCCCAAGCACCAGACATTCCGACCTCGGTCAGCGCGTCGGAGCTTGCGGGTAGCGCAAGCCGGGTTCGGACGGGAGATCGGCGGCAAGGTCGGCCCTGGATATCGCTTCGCTTATCCGGGCAGCGGCTGGTCGCAACGCCGACGATTTGCCATAGTTCCAGCTTGCGTGGCGCATTTTCGAGACTTCAGAGGGGAGCCCATGAGTGACGCAGCGATCGGTATCTATGCGGTCGCGGCCATTATCGCTATTCTGCGCACGCCGGAGACCAAGGGCGCGAATTTGGAAGGCTGAAGCACATGGCCCGCAGGAGCGAAGCGACATGCGGGGTGTGAATTTCAGAATCAGATTCCGGATCTCGCTTCCGCCTTCGCGCTCCGCGCTTCGGCGTGACTAAAATCGCGCCGTAGCTCGCAGAGCGAGCGAAGGCGGGTCGCTCATCCGGGCTACGATCAATCGAATGAGGAGCACGCCGATGGAAATCGTTCCGCTGGGTCCCGGTTTTGCCGCCGAGTTGCGCGGTGTGACGCTTAACGACGTGGCGGCGAGCGAGGATGCATACAAGGAAGTGCGGGCGGCGTTCGAGGAGCATTCGGTCCTGGTGTTCCGCGATCAGGACGTCACTGACGAGACGCAAATTGCGTTTTCGCGCCGCTTCGGGCCGCTCGAAGTCACCAAGGTCGGCTCGGAAGGGTTCGGGACGAATCTCGTCATCCTCAAGACGCTCGACGACAACGGTAATGTGGTGCCGGAGGATCATCGGCTGGCGCTGCGCAACAAGGCCAACCAGCTCTGGCATACCGACAGCCCGTTCAAGCGCGTGCCGGCGCTCGCCTCGGTGCTGTCGTCGCGCATCATTCCGGGTCGCGGCGGGGAAACCGAGTTCGTCTCGACGCGCTTGGCCTTCGAACGGCTCGATCCGCCACTGCAGCAAAAGCTGCGCCATGCCTTCGCCTGGCACGATTACGCCCATTCGCGCGGCAAGATCGCGCCCGGTCTGGCGAGCCCCGAGGAGCGCGCGGCGTTGCCGCCGCAGTGCTGGCGGCTCATCTGGCGCAATCCGACGAACGGCCGCGAGGCGCTGTACCTTGCTTCGCACACTTATGCGGTCGAGGGCATGGACCTGAAGGAGGCGCAACAACTGCTCGCCGAATTGATGGCGGCGGCGACCGCGCCCGGATGCAGTTACCAGCACAGCTGGAATAAGGGCGACGTCGTGATGTGGGACAACCGCGCCACCATGCATCGCGGCCGGCCATGGCCGGCCGACGAGCCGCGCTACATGGTGCGCACGACGATTTCCGCCACCGCCGTCGATGGGCTCGAATCGATGCGCGCGCCGCGGCGCCAGGCGGCGGAATAAGGCGCGCGGTATAGCACCGACCGCACGGCGCTGGTCAAATTCTCGCAGAAAGCGACGAGGTGACGCCGCGTTTACGCTCGCTAACGTAACAATCAGGACGCATCACTTTCCCGCGAGGCGCCCTCGTCGGCAACCGGAGCCTGCTATATGCGCGGCGCAACAAGGAAGACGAGGAGTTTCATGCATCCGCTACTCAAGCCTCTACCGCCGTTGGGCCGCATTCTGATCGCGCTGATCTTCGTGGTGTCCGGGATCGGCAAGCTCGGCGCGATCGCCGCGACTTCCGCCCACATGGCGAGCGCCGGTATTCCGTATGCCGGCGATCTGGTGTGGGGCGCGGTTGCGCTCGAGATCGGCGGCGGTGCCATGCTGATCGTCGGCCTGTTGGCGCGACTGGTGGCGCTGGCGCTGTTCTTCTATACGCTGGCGCTCGCCGTGCTGTTCCATCCGTATTGGACGTTCACCGGCGCCGCGGCGCACACCCAGTACGCTTATTTCTACGAGCATCTGTCGATGATGGGCGGCATGCTGTTCGTGGTCGCGTTCGGCGCCGGACCCTACAGCGTCGACGCACTCATCTTCGGCCGCGCCGAAGCCGCCGGACATCGACTCGCTCAGGCTGCGTCGGCCTGACAAGCGAGACGCCAAGCGATTATTCCGCCGCTTCGCGGAACGTCAGCATCTCCTCGCGCGGGGCAAGCTCGACGAGCTTGCCGTCTTTGATCACGTGGGTCAGGTGCTTGCCGCCCTGCAGCACGGTGATGTCGGCGAGTGGATCGCGGTCGAGCACGATCAGGTCGGCGAGTTTTCCCGGCGCCAGCTCGCCGACCTGACCTTGGAGCCCGATAGCGAAGGCGTTGTCGCGCGTCGCCGCGGTGATTGCTTCGAGCGGCGAGTAGCCGCCATATTTGACGAAGATCTCCAATTCCTTGGCGTGCACCTCGCCGTAGCGCATGAAGGTGTTGTTGCCGGTATCGGTACCGACCAGAAGTTTGATGCCGAGCTTGCGCGCCTTGTGCATCAGCACGCAGAGCGCCTCGAAGTGCCGCTTCATGCGGTTGATGTCGAGCTGCACCTGCTCGGCGCCGACTTTTTGGCCGAGCTCGACCACCATGGCGAGGAAAGTCGCGGTCGGAATGATCGGCATGCCGGCCTTGGCGACCGCCTCGAGATCGCGGTCGGTGGCGAGATCGGCGTGGATGATCCAGTCGACGCCGGCTTCGGCGGCGGCGCGGGTCGAGCCGGCGCCGCGCGAGTGGATGCCGACGCGCAGATTGCGGCGATGCGCTTCGGCGACCACCGCGGCGATCTCCTCCTTGGCCAGCATCTGCGATTCGCCGGAGCGGCTGTCCGCCATCTTGATGAAATTGACGCCGTGCTTGCCTTGGCGCCGCACCTCGGTGACCATCTCGTCGCCGGTGTTGCACAATTTGCCGATCGAATGATCGGGCGTGCCTTCCCATGACGGCTCGTCGTCCTCGATGCAGCCGTAGGTGACGATCATGCGGCCGGCGACGTACATGCGCGGGCCTTCCATCAAGCCGAGTTTTATCGCGTCGCGCACGCCGACATCGGTGAACCAGGTGCCGCCCGGTACCGAAATGCCGGTGACGCCGGAGCGCAGCACTTTTTGCACGCTGCGTGCGGCTTTCAGCGTGGAAAATTCCGGCCGCGTGGTGCCGCGGCCTTTGCCTTCGCCCTTGATCACCGGATAGCCGTAGGAGACGTGGCAATGGGCGTCGATCAGGCCGGGCATGATCCATTGCCCGGCGGCGTCGATCACCGCGACGTCGCGGCGGTCGTCGAGCGCGATATCGGGCGGCAGCGCGCCGACGTGCTTGATGCGGTTGCCCTCGACGACGATGGCGTCGTTGCGCCGCGCCGGCGCGCCTGAGCCGTCGATCACGGTGCCGTTGCGGATGACGATGGTGTTGGGGGTTGTGGTCATGAGGAAGTCCTCGATCTATTGGGGCGAGCTTAGCGCGGATTGAGGGGCGGCGAAATGCGGCGCGTGATCGCCGCCATTCCTCGCGCTTAGCGGTCGCCTCGCGCTCGTGCAAATAGTGCTCGCTTGTGCGCAGCGTCGGGCGCGGCGGCGCGGCGTGCGGGTCGAATTCTTCTTCGCTGATGACGGCGACGCGGCAGTCGTCATGGCTCGATCCGGACACGGCCGGCCGCTGCGGTGAGAGCGCCGTGAACCCCGGGCCGATTGTTATGCAACTCCTCCGAGTATAGTGTGCTCGCGGGCGATTCGGACATTTGAGGAAATCTGGCATGGCAAAGACGAAATCCAGACAATCGGCGAAATCGCCGAAAGTGACATCGACCACGATCCTGGAGCCCAACTATTTCGTCACCGGCGTGCGCGGGCTCGCCGGAAGCGACGTGGTGCTGACCGGCAACTCGGTCACCGACGGGGTGCAGAAGCCGCTGCTCTATACCGGGCCGATCTCGCCCACCGATCCCGACGGCATCCACATTCTCGTACCCGAGATTTCCGGACAGCAGATCACCGGCGCCACCTTCTACGGACCCGACACGCCGCTGTTCAATCCATCGATCGGCGAGGGCAACATCCGCGCGGTGGGGAGCTACCAATATGCGGGCAGCGAAGCGCGCAATCACGGCCTCTACTACGAAGGCCCACCCGGCGGCGGCGGCACGTGGCAACAGATCGACGTGCCCTCGCAGCTGTTTCCCGGCCGCACGGTGTGGAACACCATCGCGCACAGCACGATGGGCGATTTGGTGGTGGGCAATTACGACTTGATGCATGACGGCACGCCCGTGCCGTTCTCCGGCAACGCCTTCATCTACAACATCCGGACCAAGCGCTGGACCATCTTCGATCTGGGCGGTGCGGCGAGCCTGACCACCGCCTATGGCATCTGGCAGATCGAACGCGGCGGCACGCAATACGTGATCGCGGGCGGCACCCGCGACGGCCACGGCCTCAACAAGGGCATGCTGATCAATTACGATGCCGCGACCGGCGCGTTCGGCAATCTGACGCTTTACAGCGCGCTGAACGTGCCCTCGCTGCTCACCCATTTCGAGGGCATCACGGCGGTGCCTGGCCGCTATCATTTGGCGGCAGGGACGATCCGCGACGTGGCGGTGTTCTGCTCGGTCAAGGTTGATGCCGACGGCGCGTTCGGCGCGGCGCGCTGGATTCCCTACGAATATCCGGGCAGCGCGCTCACCACCGGCAATACCATCTATCGCAACACGATGATGGGTATCTATGCGGTGAGCGGCATCGACGGGGTGCAAAGCTATGCTGCCGCGTTTGAATTGTGGTGACGGTGCACTTGGTCAGAAAGCCGACGATAATGATTTACACGCGCTGCCACCGCAATCCCATAATTCAAGAAAGACAAAGCGCCTCGCAATGACGATGGACTGAATCAACTCGACTTCATCGCGCTTTAACGCGCGCTTGCTTCACCGCGATTTACACAACAGCGGCATTTCCTTCTTGGCCACGCTGCGGTCGGTGCCGACGATGGTCTTGCTGTCCGCTGGCTTGTGGTCGACGATGTGGCACGGACCTGCGGCGCTCTCCCTGACGATGTAATAATCGGCGAACGCCGGCGCAGCGGCCGGCAGCGCGGCCGCGGCAGCAAGCACGACCGGCATGATGCGCTTCTTCATGACAGCCTCCGGTGCGGTTCCCCCGGATTGGCAACGTGCGGAACGGAACCTGTGGTCCCAGCCGAGCAGATGAGAAAAATATCCTGATAAGGGGAACCGCCGCGACAGTATGTTTGAGCCCACATTCGGTGACAATTTCGGAACGCGTTTTCCGGTCCGACGTTGTCCATCAAATTAGCAGGAGTTTCACATGGACCGAGAACACGTCAAAGGAACCGCGAAAAAAGCCAAAGGTTCGATCAAAGAGGCCGTCGGCAAGATGACCGGCGACAAAGAGAAAGAAGCCGAAGGCAAGTTGGAAAAGGCCGAAGGCTCTGCGCACAAGGTCGCAGGCGACGTCAAGGATGCCGTTCGGCACGGAACCGAATAAACAGAAGCTGGAAATGGAACGGGCCGGCCCATTCGAGCCGGCCCGTTTTGCAACGATCTCTGCCGCGCTGCCCGCGATCGGATGATCAGGTGCGGCGGCACCGCCGCAAGCGCGATGGCGCAGCCACGTCAGATGCCGAGATAGCGGTGTTGGACATCGGCCGCTTCCGTCAGGTCCGCCGAACTGCCGGTCCACACCACGCGGCCGCGCTCGATAATCGTGTGGCGGTCGGCAATGCGGGTGAGCGCGTCGACGTTCTTGTCGATGACCAGGATGGCTTGGCCGCCGCCGCGCAACGCAGCGAGGCAGCGCCAGATTTCGCCGCGAATGAGCGGCGCCAGCCCCTCGGTGGCCTCGTCGAGGATGAGCAGGCGCGGATTCGTCATCAAAGCGCGGCCAATGGCGAGCATCTGCTGCTCGCCGCCGGACAACAGGTTCGCCATGCTGCCGGCGCGCGCGGCAAGGCGCGGAAACAGCGCAAACACCTTGTCGAGCGTCCACGGTGCGGCGGCGGCGGTGCGGTTCGTGGCCGTCGCGATCAGATTTTCGCGCGCCGTGAGATTGGGAAAGACTTGGCGGCCTTCGGGAACGAGGCCGATGCCGAGCTTGGCGATGCGGTACGACGGCAGATCGCGAATGTCGGCGCCGGCGAAGCGGATCGTGCCCGCCGTGGCCCGGGTCAATCCCATGATCGAGCGCACAATTGTGGTCTTGCCCATGCCGTTGCGGCCCAAGAGCGACACCATCTCGCCCGGCTTGACCTCAAGCGACACGCCGAACAGCACGCGGCTCAAGCCGTAGCTCGTCTCGATGTCCGATACGTCGAGCAGCACGCCGGCGGCCGGCCCATTTTTTTGCTCAGCCATGGCGCGCGTCCTGCTCGCCCAGATAAGCTTCGCGCACCGCGGCATCGGCGCGCACCGCCGTTGGATTGCCGCTGGCGATGACGCGGCCATAGACCAGCACGGTGATGCGGTCGGCCAGCGCGAACACCGTCGCCATGTCGTGCTCGATCAAGAGCATGGTGATGGCGCCTTTGAGCCGGCGCAGCAGGGCGACCATGCGGGCGGATTCGTCGGCGCCGAGACCGGCCATCGGCTCGTCGAGCAAGACCAGGCGCGGCTTGGTGGCCAGCGCCACGGCGATTTCAAGCTGGCGCTGCTCGCCGTGGCTGAGCTTGTCGACGCGCGCATCGGCGCGCGCCGCAAGCCCGACGGTCTCGAGCGCTTGCAGCGCCGGCTCGCGCAGCGCCGCCTCGGCGCGCGCGCTCGTCCAGAACCGGAACGAGTGGCCGGCATGGGCCTGTACGGCGAGCGCGACGTTGTCGAGCGCGGTGAACTCGGCAAACAGCGAGGTGATCTGAAACGATCGCGCGACGCCGAGTTGGCTGCGGTTGTGCACGGCAAGGGCGGTGACGTCGCGGCCGTCGAAGCGGATGCTGCCGCGTTGCGGCGCAATCTCGCCGGCGAGAAGGCCGACCAGCGTGGTCTTGCCGGCGCCGTTCGGGCCGATGACGGCGTGGCATTCGCCGGCCGCGATGTCGAGCGCGATGGCGTCCGCTGCGACCACGCCGCCGAAGCGTTTCGTCAGGCCGGCGACCTGCAGCAGCGGCTCAGTCACGGCGCCGCCCTCCGAACAGGCCCTCGATGCCGCCGTGCATGAAAATTGCGACCAACAACAGCGCCGGGCCGATGAACAGGCCGGGATATTCGGTGACGCGCGACAGCGCTTCCTCGAGCAGCAGATACGTCACGGTGCCGAGCACCGGGCCGAACAGCGAGCCGAGGCCGCCGAGGATCACCATGACCATCAGATCGCCGGACCGCGTCCAATACATCATCGCCGGGCTGATGAAGTTGGTGTGATCGGCAAGCAGCGCGCCGGCGAGCCCGCACAAAGCGCCGGCAATGACGAAACAGACGAGCTTGTAGCGAAACGGCGAGACGCCGATGGCGCGCATGCGCCGTTCATTCGACCGCGTGCCCTGAATCACCAGGCCGAAGCGCGAATTGACGAGGCGCGATACCAGGAACAGGCTGGCCAACAGCAGCGCGAAGCACAGGTAATAAAGTTGCGTGGCGTTGTTGAGGTCGATGAGGCCGGCGAAGCTACTGCGGCTGCCGATGGTCATGCCGTCATCGCCGCCATAACGATCGAGGCCCTGCGCCACGTAATAGACCATTTGCGCAAACGCGAGCGTGATCATGATGAAATAGACGCCGCGCGTGCGCAGGCTGAGCGCGCCGACCACGAGCGCAAACAACGCCGATACCGCGACCGCCACCGGCCATTGCACGAAACCCGAGGCGACGCCTTCCTTCCACAGAATGCCGACCGCATAGCCGCCGATGCCGAGGTAGACGGCGTGGCCGAAGCTCGCCATGCCGCCATAGCCCATGATCAGGTTCAGGCTGACCGCGGCCATCGCCAGGATTTCGATGCGGCCGAACAAGGTCAGCGCGAACGGGTCGCCGGTCGCCGCGGCGTAGACCGGCACCAGTCCGAGAACGACCAGAACCGCGGCGGGCAATGCTGTGCGCGGCGCGAGCCAACAAGCGGGGAGGGGAACGCCAAAAACCTTGCGGGCGGCTTTCATCGGCTCGCCGCCGGGAACAGACCTTCCGGCCGCACCACCAGAACCGCCGCCATCAGCATGTAGATCGACATCGACGAAATCGCCGGCGCCAGCGTCAGCGCGGCCTCGACGCTGAGCATCGAATGCAGCACGTCGGGCAGGAAGGCGCGGCCGAGCGTGTCGATCAGGCCGACGATGACGGCAGCCACGAAGGCGCCGCGGATCGAGCCGATGCCGCCGATGATGATGACGACGAAAGCGAGGATGAGGATGTTCTCGCCCATGCCGATCTGCACGGTCAGGATCGGTGCCTGCATCAGGCCGGCAAAGCCGGCGAGCGTGGCGCCGAGCCCAAACACCAGCGTGTAGAGGAGCTTGATGTTGACGCCGAGCGCGCCGACCATCTCGCGGTTCGAGGCGCCGGCGCGGATCAGCATGCCGAGCCGGGTGCGCATCACCACGACGTAGAGCAGCGCGGCGACCGCGAGCGCGACCAGGATGATGACGAGCCGATAGAGCGGGTAATACAGGCCGGGAATGATCTGCACCGCGGTGAGCATCGCGCTCGGCAACGACAGCGTCATGCCGGCCGGACCCCAGACCAGCCGCACCAGTTCGTTGAAGAACAGCAACAGGCCGAACGTGCCGAGCACGTGATCGAGATGGGGCCGGCCGTAGAGCGGCCGGATCGCGATCACTTCCAGCACCATGCCGCAGATCGCGGTGGCGACGAGCGCGAGCAGCGCGCCGAGCACGAAGCTGCCGGTGAAGGCGGCAAAAGTCGCGGCGAAATAGGCGCCGAGCATGTACAGCGAGCCGTGCGCCAGATTGACCAGATCCATGATGCCGAAGATCAGCGTCAATCCGGCGGCGAGCAGGAACAACAGCATGCCGAGCTGCACGCCGTTGAGGCACTGCTCAATGAAGTAGAGCACCCCGTCACCTCACCCTGAGGCGCGCGGCGCCAACGGGTCCGGCCCGAACTGGCCGGCCCGATGACAAGCTCCACGCCGAGCCTCGAAGGATGAGGCATCCAAATCGGCTTTAGCCGATTTGGACACTAACCCTGCCGAAATCGGGCAAGGCCCGATTTCGGATGCGCCTCGGCCTGCATCCTTCGAGGGCCGCTTCGCGGTCGCCTCAGGATGAGGATTTGAGGTCATCGATGCTGCCGCTCACTTCATCGGACACTTGTCGTGGAACTTGTCCTGGTCGTCTTTGACGATCAGCGACACGGTGTGCAGCGAGTAGCTGCCGTCGGGATTCTTGGCGGCATCCTGCAGATAGAAGTTCTGAATCGGGATGTGGTTGTTGCCGAACTTGAAGCCGCCGCGCACCGACTTGAAGTCGGCGCGCTCGATCGCCTTGCGCAGCCCTTCCTTGTCGGCGATATTGCCGTGCACCGCCCGGACTGCGGAATCGAGCAGCGGCACCGCGTCGTAGGTATCGGCGCCGTAGAACGACGGCGACGTTTTGTACTTCGCCCTGTAGTCGGCGACGAATTTTTTGTTGGTCGCATTGGGCAGGTCGTTGACCCAGTTTTGCGCTCCGGGAACGCCGACGGCGAGGTCTTTGAGCCGCGGCAGCGACAGATCGTCGATGGTGAAGGCGGTATAGAGCGGAATTTGCCCCTTCAATCCGCTCTGCGCGTATTGCGTGACGAATTGGATGCCGGCGCCGCCCGGATAGAACGCGAAGATGGCGTCGGGGTGGGCTTCGCGCGCCTTCGACAGCTCGGCGGAAAAATCGAGCTGGTCGGGCCAGCGTGTCAGCTCCTGGCCGACCACCTTGCCTGTGAACGTGCTCTGCAGGCCGTGCAGCATATCCTTGCCGGCGATGTAGTTCGGCCCCATCAGGAACGCGGTCTTGACGCCCCTCTGGTTCATGTAGGTGCCGATCGCGGCCGGCGTCTGGTCGTTCTGCCACGAGGTCGAAAACACGTAGGGTGAGCACATCGGGCCGGCGAGCTCCGAGGCGCCGGCATTGGTGACGATCGTGACGGTCTTGGAATCGATCAGCGGCTTGAGCGACGCGACCATCACGTTCGACCAGATGTAGCCGACGACGAAATCGACCCTGTCGGACTGGATCAGCTTCTGGGTCTTCTGCACGCCGACGTCGGGCTTGATCTGGTCGTCCTCGTAGATGACCTCGACCGGCAGGCCGCCAAGCTTGCGGCCGACATGGTCGAGGCCGAGCTCGAACGAATTGCGCATGTCGTTGCCGATCGCGGCGGCCGGGCCGCTGAAGGTCGAGATGAAGCCGATCTTGATGGTCTTCCGCGCCGCCATCATGCCCTGCGCCGCCACCTGCTCGATGCCGGCCAGCCCGGCTGCAAAAGCGAGCGCCGCGCCCCCCAAAATCCATGGTCTGATCGTCGCGCGCATGTCGTCCTCCCTTGGTATCCCTTGGCAAGCTGCCCTGGCCGGTATTTGTAGAAAGGCGGGGAGTTTTGCGCAAGCAGGCGGTTCCTTGCATCCTGCCCCGGACAGCGGGGCGGAAAGACAAAAGCCTCGCCGTTCTCGCGATGCGGCTTTTTGCATCCGAGGTTTGCGGCACGGCACGGCACGAACGCGTTGCCTCCCGACCAAATAAAAGAGGGAGGCGGAGCGCCGACAGGCGCATAGTCAGGAGCCGCGCCACGCATCCAGACGTTGCCGCCTGAACGCGCTGCGGGCGCGGCGCGCGCCACGCGTCGCGGCGTTACCGCCGCAATGCGCTTCGGGCGCGCTCGCCTCTCGGCGCTCCACCGCGGCTTTCCTCGCGCGGCTTTAAGGCTGCACGCGATTCGGTCCAGGCCGCGCGTCACGCCAACGGGAGGGCCGGGCGTTACCCGGTCATCGTTGACGCCTAAGCCAAGCACCTGGCACCCCGACCATAGTGTCGAGGGGGTCGATACCCGGACCGCCCGGGAGCGGCGTGTGTGGCGCCGCCCGCAGGAACCGCACCCGCTTCCGCCTTACAGGAGCACCCCCGCGAAAGGCATCCCTCAGGAGCGAGCGGCGCGCCTAAGAAACGATTGCAGAGTGATTGTCAAGTTTGCCGTGTCGCGAGTGACGGAGACATTGATTCTGCACGAGTTTTTATTTTTCGCTCCGGCCGTTCACGCAGACCGCCGCTGCTCACTCGGTTATGATTCCCAAGAACCGTAGCCCGGATCGCGCTACGGGCGATCCGGGGACCTTCATCGCCGCTCCCGGATTGCGCTTTGCGCAATCCGGGCTACACTCTACACGCGCTTTCGCTCGCAATGACGATCAGCGCAGATACTTTTCCAAAAACTTTTCCACCGCTTCATAGAATTCGAAGCGGTTCTCCTCGTTGCGGAAGCCGTGGCCCTCGTTGTCCTTGACGATGTACTCGACCGCAATGCCGTGCTTGCGCAACGCCGCGACCATTTGGTCGGATTCGTCGATATTGACGCGCGGGTCCTGGGCGCCCTGCGCGATCAGAAGCGGCGCGCGGATGGCGTCGGCGTGCAGCACCGGCGAGGCTTCGGCTAAGAGCTCCTTGTCCTTCTCGGGATTGCCGACCATCTCGTAGAACATGTCGAGCATCGGCTTCCAGTACGGCGGAATGGTCTTCAGAAACGTGAACAGGTTCGACACGCCGACGAAATCGACGCCGCAGGCGTACAGATCCGGCGTGAAGGCAAGGCCGGCGAGCGTCGCATAGCCGCCGTAGCTGCCGCCATAGATGGCGACCCGGTGCGGATCGGCGATGCCCTGTTCGACCGCGTATCTGACGCCGTCCGAGATATCGTCCTGCATCGTCCTGCCCCACTGCCGGAAGCTCGCTTCCCAGAACGAGCGGCCGTAGCCGAGCGAGCCGCGGAAGTTCATTTGCAGGACCGCATAGCCGCGGTTGGCGAGAAACTGCACTTCGGGGTTATAGCCCCAGACGTCGCGCGCCCACGGGCCGCCGTGCGGATGAACGACGAGCGGCAGGTTGCTGCCGCCGCCGCGCGGCAGCGTCAGGTAGCCCTGGATGGCGAGCCCGTCGCGCGACCGGTAGCTGATCGGCCGCATCTCGGCGAGTTCCGTCTCGTCGAGCCAGGGCGCGATCTCGGCGAGCTTGGTGAGCCTGCCGGGCTGCCGCTCGTAGAGATAACGGACGCCCTGGGTGCGGTCGTTCCAGGCCGCAACCACGAAAATGTTTTCGTCGCGGTTGGCTCCCTGCAGATCGATCTCGTAGCCGGGCAGGCGGCGCGTCAGCTCGGCAAAAATCGCTTCGGTTTCGCCATCGAAGAACTTGCGCTCGCGCCGCCAGGTGACGAACTGCACCTCCGTATACACCTTGCGCTTGCGCGACCAATCGAGGCCGGCGACGTCGACCTCGGGATGCGCAAAGATGATGCCGTCCTCCTTCGCGGTGGCGGGGTCGAGGCGGACGATCGCCGATTTGTCGCGGCCGATATTGGACGAGGCGAACAGGAGCTTATTGTCGAAATCGAACAACAGCGGCTGGATCTGCTCCTTGAAATTGGTGGTGATGACGGTCTGGAACGCCGTGCCGGCGTGCGGCCGGTGCAGGATGCTGGTGCTCACGCCGTCGGTGACGATGGCAAGCCGGATACAGCCCGAGTGATCGGTAACCCAGTTGGTGACGTTGCCCGGATTTTCGGCAACGAGCGTGAGCTCTCCGGTATTGAGATCGAGGCGATAGGCGTCGAACGCCTCGGCGTTGCGCCGGTTCAGGCCGACGATCATTTCGTCGTCATCGTCATAGCGGTCGTCGATGATCAGGGCGCGCACCTTGTCGAACGGGGTGAGATCGGCCGGCTCGCCGCCGGCGACGTCGACCGCCACCAGATGGAAATTTTCGTCGCCCTTGAAATCCTTCAGATAGACGATGCGGCGCGAGCCTTTCCAGAAATAGCCGGCGACGTCGCGCTCGGTCTCGCTGGTGAGGCGTACCGGCGCGCCGCCGGCGCGCGGCTGCACGAAGACGTTCATGCGGTTCCGATAGGGTTGCATGAATGACAGCGTGTTGCCGTCCGGCGATATCTGGAAACCGGCGCGTTCCGGGTTGCGGAAGAAATCGCGCAGCGGAATGCGCCTCGAGCGCTCGGATGTTGCGGCGGCGGCGGACATGGGGAACCTGCGCGGATCGACGGTGGCGACGACCTCTGTCAAATCGCGGCTCCGGCGCCGCGTGTCAATATCGCCCGACGCAGAGGCTCCTCAACCGTCATGCGGCGGCGGGCGCATGAGACGACAGCTTCACAGCGGCGGATGCCGCCCATTCTATTGCAGCAGGGCCGGCGACGCAGCATCATGAGGGCACCGACCATCAGCAGAAAGAGCCATTGCATGACGGTGAATAAGGCGAAGACCACGACAAAAGCGCACCGCGACATCAAGCAGCAATTGATCCTGGCCGGCAAGGTTCTGGTTGCCGAGGGCCACGACGATTTCACCCGCGGCCACATTTCGGTGCGCGTGCCCGGCGAGCCGAAGCTGTTCTTCATGAAGCCGCACAGCATGGGCCTCGACGAGATCACTCATGCCAATATCCTGACCATCGATCTCGAAGGCAACGTCGTCGCCGGCTCGGCGCGCCGGCACAGCGAGGTCTACATTCATTCGGAAATCTTCAAGGCGCGCGCCGACGTCAATTGCGTGATCCACACCCATTCGCCCTATGCGGTGGCGCTGTCGTCGACCGGCCGGCCGATGCGCGCCTATAGCCAGCCCGGCGCGCTGTTCGCCGGCGCGCTCGGCCGCTATACCGGCACGATCGCGCTCGTCCGCAGCCATGCGCTCGGCGCCGGCGTTGCCGCGGCGCTCGGCGCGCACCGCGCCGTGCTCCTGAAAAATCACGGGCCGGTGGTGACCGGAAAGGACATCGCCGAAGCCGTGGTCGGCGCCATCATGCTGGAGAACGCCGCCATGGTTCAGCTCGCCGTCGAGGCGGCCGGCGATCCGGCACCGGAATTTTCGCCCGACGACGTCGCCAAGCTGAAGAGCGAAATCGGCCAGCCGGAGCAATTCCAGATCAATTTCGACTATCTGGTGCGCCGGGTGCGGCGGCGAGGATAGCAGCAATTCGCCACGCGAGGCAGCGCATGGCCGGCTAAAAGGTCCTATATCGTTCTATGCGGGGTCAGTCCGTGTCATACACCGGACATTTGAGTGCGCGGCAGTATCCGCGTCCCCCGCTGCGGCGGCGTGATCGGCACTTCAAGGTCATTGATCTCCTTTGGAAGTTCCGGGACTGCTCCACCGATTGCCACGGCGCATTGAGGATAAACGTCAGAAAGCTGCTGTGCAGCAGCACGCGGTAGGCGATCAATCCAGTCTGGAAGCTTATCCACCAACGCGAAGTGAAATTGAACCCCACCGACGCCGGCGCGGGCACCACCGATTTTGCTCTATTCCAAGCCGTAACACGCATTGGCGAGGAGGTTCCTGTTTATGGGTTTTTCTGTATCATAGTCGCAAGAGCTGGCCCCGTTGTTTCATCCACTGTTAGATTATTGCAAGTTTCGCGCAAAACCGTCGTGATAGAAATTACGATCTCTCGCAACCGAGCGACCCGATCGAACTTCTCATTCTCCCAAAGAGTGAGCCAAGGAATTTCGCTCAGCATATTCAGCCACTTGCTTACGTGCGTGTTGCGGCGCAGTGTCTGCCTTACTAATTCTAGGCGGCATCTTGGTGATTTATCTTCGCGAGCAAGCGATTCAACTGCGTACGGCACGACCCACTGGCCAGTCGCGTTGCTAAGAGCTAGAGCAATGTTTTCACGAATTTCAGATAGTTTGCTTTCTAGAGGAAGATTCTTGGCCTCGCCGATCGTCCATAGACCCTGTATAGCGTTCCTCAGCGCGCTGGATAAGAGACTAGCCGCCTCCCGTCGCAACTGCCCTTTCACTAATTCCGATATTCGCACGATTAACGCTATTGCGAGCAGTTGATCGGCGCCTGAGGCATTGATCGCGATATTTCCGAGGTTGCGAAAAGACGCTTGAAATTCGCCTTTTGTTGCGGCAGGATTGCATCTGCTTGGCTGCCATCAGGCGCCTTGCAGCCTCCCACTTAGACGTGACATCCGACGCCCGGATGAAGTCGCGAAAATCCTGCAAATCACTTGTCTCGATCGCCATTCACCCAATTCTCCACAAACTCGTCCAAGTTGGCAAAAACATTACTGCGCGCGCTGAAGGGCGCGGGAAACAGCTTCAGGTTCGCGCCTGATCACTTGCAACAAGATCCGAGCCGCGCCTTCGGGTTTGCGTCGATGCTGCTCCCAATCGCGGATCGTCGACGCAGGCAGTCCGAACTTGGTCGCGAATTGCGTCTGACTGAGCTTGAGTGCTCTGCGAATTTTGCGAACATCAACCTCCGCAGGCACATGGACGCGATAAGTCGAAGGGTCAGCCTCGCCGCGTGCAATAGCACGTCCTTCCCGGGCTGCTCGTAGCAGACGACTCCCAAGCTTGCTCATCTTTTCCCTCTTTTTCCTGACCGCATCACACGCTTGCGCACATTCGTTCGATATTCTTCCGCATACCCGGCAAGTTCCTTTCTCAATCCGTTTCGCTCCGCTTGGGAGAGGTCGGCGCGTTCACCTTTGCTTATCAGGGCAAGGAGCAGCACCGGCACGTCCTTACCGCCAAAGAAGCTCACGGTCCGATAACCACCGGACTTCCCCTTGCCGCGACCAACAAAACGGAGCTTCCGTGCGCCGCCGGTTCCGGGCATCAGGTCGCCGGCAGAAGGATCGGTCGCTATAGTGGCGACGATATCAGACATCTCATCATCGGATAACCCGGTCTGGCGGCAATCCGCGAGGTACGTAGGCGTCTCGATGACGGCATGCATGTATTAATGTACGGCAGTGCCGTATGGCCGTCAATAGCTGGATTGCCAAAATTGGTCGCATTCCGCATCGGCGCGACGGGTGCTATATTTGGCACAAAAGGGAGGAGACGCGTGCAATCGCTCACGCAGAGTTACGTCCATGGGGCGAGCGACAAGCCGCTGATCGGTGAAACTATCGGCCGGTTCTTCGACGCCGCCGCCGCCCAATGGGCGGAGCGGCCGGCGCTGGTGGTGCGGCACCAGAAGGTGCGGATGAGCTATGCGGAGCTCAAGGCAGCGGTCGATCGGCTCGCCGCCGGATTGCTGACGCTCGGGCTTGATCCCGGCGACCGCATCGGCATCTGGTCGCCCAACAACTCGGAATGGGTGCTGACCCAGTTCGCCAGCGCCAAAGCCGGGCTCATCCTGGTCAACATCAACCCATCCTATCGGGTGACCGAGCTCGAATATGCGCTCAACAAGGTCGGCTGCAAGGCGCTGATCCTGGCCGAGCGTTTCAAGACGTCGGATTACATCGGCATGCTGCGCGAGCTCGCTCCGGAGCTTGAGCGCGCCACGCCGAGCAAGCTTGAAGCGGCGCGGCTGCCGGCATTGCGCGCAATTGTCGCGCTCGGCGAAGCAAACCACGCCGGCTGTCTGCGCTTTGCCGAGGTGGCCGGAAGCGGCGGCGCCGCCGAACACAAACGCATCGTTGAACTGGCGCCGCTGTTGCAGTTCGACGAGCCGATCAACATCCAGTTCACCTCCGGCACCACCGGCTTTCCCAAGGGCGCGACGCTGTCGCATCACAACATCCTCAACAACGGCTTCTTCATCGGCGAGGCGATGCGGCTGTCGCCGGCCGACCGGCTGTGCATTCCGGTACCGCTCTACCATTGCTTCGGCATGGTGCTGGGCAATCTCGCCGCGGTCACGCACGGCGCCTGCATGGTGTTTCCCGGCGAGGGTTTCGATGCGCTGGCCACGCTCGAAACGGTGGCGCAGGAGCGCTGCACCGCGCTGCACGGCGTGCCGACCATGTTCATCGCCCAGCTCGACCATGCGGACTTCGCCCGCTTCGATCTGACAAGCCTGCGCACCGGCATCATGGCCGGCTCGCCGTGCCCGATCGAGGTGATGAAGCGCGCCGTCGACAAGATGCACCTCTCCGAGATCACCATCGCCTACGGCATGACCGAGACGAGCCCGGTGTCGTTTCAAAGCTCGACCGCGGACCCGCTGCAGCGCCGCGTCGCCACGGTCGGCCGCATTCAGCCGCACATCGAGGTCAAGATCGTCGACGCGCAAGGCCGCATCGTGCCGCCCGGCACGCCCGGCGAGCTCTTGACGCGCGGCTATTGCGTCATGCTCGGCTATTGGGGCGACGACGAGCGCACCCGCGAGGCGATCGACGCGGCGCGCTGGATGCATACCGGCGACCTCGCCACCATCGACGCCGAGGGCTATTGCAACATCGTCGGCCGCATCAAGGACATGGTGATCCGCGGCGGCGAGAACGTGTATCCGCGCGAGATCGAGGAATTTCTCTATCGCCACCCGAAGATCCAGGACGTCCAGGTCATCGGCGTGCCGGACGACCGCTACGGCGAGGAGATTTGCGCCTGGGTGCGGCTGCGCCCCGGCGTGAGCGCCGGCGAGGAGGACATCCGCGCCTTCTGCCGCGGCCAGATCGCCCACTACAAGGTGCCGCGCTACATCAAGTTCGTCGACGAATTTCCCATGACGGTGACCGGCAAGATCCAGAAATTCGTCATGCGCGAGCGCACGATCGCCGAACTGGGGCTGAAAATTCAGAAGACGGCGTGAGGATTTTTACGGCTGTAGTGCGGTTTTCCCCGACGTCGCCTTGTACCAAGCGCGGTTAATCTTGATCCTCATCCTGAGGTGCGCGCCAAAGGCGCGCCTCGAAGGATGTAGGCCGAGGCGCATCCGAAATCGGGCTTGCCCGATTTCGACAGATTTAGCGCATTGCCCGATCGGACTGCATCAGCGGTGTCATTGCGAGGCGTCCCGAAGGCGCGACGAAGCAATCCAGACGCTTGCGCAGGCCGCTCTGGATTGCTTCGCTTCGCTCGCAATGACGATTCAGCATCGTCGGGACATGCTCCAGCGTCCAAATCGGCCATAGCTGATTTGGATGCATCGCCCTTCGAGGCTCGGCGCCTTGCGCCCGAGCACCTCGGAGCGAGGAAATTGAGTCGGCGATAAGCGCTGCCGGTATCACACCCCCAGATGCCGGTGCAGCACGTCCGGCTGGTCGCGCAGCTCCTGGGTGGTGCGCTGCTCGACGATGTGGCCGTTGTTGATGATGTAGGCGCGGTCGGCGAGCAGCATGGCGGCGGAGATGTTCTGCTCGACCAAAAGAATGGTCTGGCCGTCCTCGGCGAGCCTGCGGCAGGTGGCGAGCAGGTTTTGCACGATGACCGGCGCCAAGCCCTCGAACGGCTCGTCGAGCAGCAACAGTTTCGGCTCGCGCACCAGCGCGCGCGCGATCGCCAGCATCTGCTGTTCGCCGCCGGACAGATCGGTGCCGCGGCTGCCGCGGCGCTCCTTGAGCCGCGGAAACATGTCGTAGACGCGCTCCAGCGGCCAGCGGTTCTGGGCCGTCAGCCCGGCGAGGATGATGTTGTCCTCGACGTTGAGGCTGCCGAAGATGCGGCGGTCCTCGTGGACGAGCTGCATGCCGGCGCGCGCGATGTCGTGGCTCTTCTTGCCGGCGATCTCGGCGCCGTCGAAGCGGATCGAGCCGGCGCGCGGCGTCACCACGCCCATCAGGCTTTTGAGCGTCGTGCTCTTGCCGGCGCCGTTGCGGCCGAGCAGCGCCACCACCTCGTGGCGCTCGACGTTGAGCGACACGTCGAAGAGGATGTGCGAATCCTCGTAATACGAGTTCAGGCCCTCGACCTCGAGCAGGCTCATGCCGCGCGCACTCCGCCCAGATACGCCTCCTGCACCGCCTTGTTGCCCTTGATCTCGGTCGGCGTGCCTTCGACCAGCACGCGGCCTTCCTGCAGGACGGTGACGCGCTCGACCAATTCGAACAGCGAATCCATGTCGTGGTCGATGATGATCATGGTGCGGCCCTGGCCGATCGATTTGAGGAGCTTGACCATCTCGATGCGCTCGGCGGGACTCATGCCGGCGAGCGGCTCGTCGAGCAACAACAGGCTCGGCGAGCTCGCCAGCGCCAAGCCGACTTCGAGGCGGCGCTTTTCGCCATAGGCGAGCGACGCCACCGGCCGCTCGGCGCGGCCGGCCAGGTCGACCAGCGTCAGCGTGCGCGTGACCTGCCCGGCGAGGCCGGGGATGTTGCGCAGGCTGCGGAACAGGTCGAGGCGGAACTTGCCGCGCAGCGCGGCGAGCGTGGCGATGATCAGATTGTCGCGCACGGTGAGCCCGCTGAACAGCTGGTTGACCTGATAGCTCTTGGTCAGGCCGAGCTGGCAGACGTCGGTCACGGTCATGCCGGTGATGTCGCGGCCGCGGAACACGATGCGGCCGGAGGTCGGCGCCATCTCGCAGGTCAGCATCCGAAATAACGTGGTCTTGCCGGCGCCGTTCGGTCCGATGATGCCGCGCCGCTCGCCGCGCTCGACGGTAAAGGCGATGTCGCTGTTGGCGACGAGGCCGCCGAACCGCTTGGTCAGTCCCGTCGCCTGGAGAATCGGGCCGGAGTAATTATCGTCCTGGCGATACAGCGCCGGCATGGGCGCCAGCGCCGGGTCTTTGACGACCGCCAAGCGCGTGACCTTGTCCTCCTCGGGGGAGATGACGGCAAGCGCAGGTGACGCTGCCGGCAACGTGGCCTTTGTGCCGACCCGCGCGGTGAGGAGCGCATAAGCGTCCTTGATGCCGCCGACCAGGCCGCGGCGCAGAAAGCAGACCAGCAGCACGAAGACGAGCCCGAGCACCAGCTTCCAGGTGGCGCCGAGATGCAGCGCGTTCTGCAGAAAATCGCTCAGATAAAGCCAGACCGCGGCACCGACCAGCGGGCCGAACAACGTGCCGGCGCCGCCGATCGCCGTCTGCATGATGAGCTGGCCGGAGGTATCGAAGGTAAACGCGTCGGGCGGCATGAACGCCTGCAGCACGCCGAGCAGTCCGCCGGCAAAGCCCGCATAGGCGGCGGCGATGACGAAAGCGGTCAGCTTGTAGCCATGGATGTTGTGGCCGACCGCCGAGGCACGCAGCGGATTGTCGCGGATCGCGCTCAGGATGACGCCGACCGGCGAGCGCACGATGCGCAGCGCGATCACCATGCCGACAAAAAACCAGAACGCCAGGAAGCCGTAGAGCGAGCGGTCGCTGTCGAAGTGCAGGACGGTGAAGCCGAGATTGATGACCGGGGTCGGCACGCCGGGCAGGCCGTTCTCGCCGCCGGTATACGCCGACAGCGGATTGAACTCGACGAAATAAAACACTTCGGCGATCGCCACGGTGATCATGGCGAAGTAGATGCCGGTACGCCGCAGCGCGATCAGCCCGATCAGGTAACCAACGACAGCCGCCGCGATCGTGCCGATGAACAGGGCCGCGGTGACGTTGGGGAAATTGAGCTGCGTCAAAAGATAGGCGGCGACCATGCCGCCGGTGCCGTAAAACGCCGACTGGCCGAACGAGAGCATGCCGGTAAAGCCGAACAGGACGTCGAAGCCGATGCCGAACAGGCCCCAGACCAAAATGCGATTGATCGTACTCGGGGCAAAGCCGAGGTGCGGCAGAACGAACGGTGCGACGATCAGCCCGAGCGCGGTCAGGAGCTCGATGGCCAACGATCCCGGCTTGCGCATCAATTCACGCATTCACTCCCGCCCCGCGGTGCCAAGCAGACCATAGGGGCGCAGCACCAGCACCAGCGTCATCGCCACGAACAGCATGACGTACGAATAGCCCGGATCGAACATCGAGGTGATGCTGATGATCTCGCCGGCGATCAAGCCGCCAAGCACCGCGCCCGGAAACGAGCCGACGCCGCCGATGACGACGACCACGAAGGTCTGCACCAGGATGCCTTCGCCGACGTCGGGGGCGATCGAGACCACCGGCGCGTTGACGATGCCGGCGAAGCCCGCCGCCATGGCGCCGATGCCGAACACCAGCATGAACACCTTGTAGACGTCGATGCCGAGCGAGTCGACCATGACCGAATCTTCGATGCCGGCGCGCACGATCATGCCGATGCGGGTGCGGTAGAGCACGACATAGAGCGCCAGCAGCGCCGCCGCGACGATGCCGAGCAGCGCCAGCCGGTAGGTCGGGTAGAACATGAAGCCGAGCGGCGTGATGCCGACCAGCGGGGCCGGCGGCGGCACCGCCTTCGACAGGCTGCCGAAGAAAAAGCGTATGGTCTCGACGAATACGATGCCGAGCCCGAAGGTGACGAGCAGCTGGTCCTCGTGCTGCCGGGTGTAGAAATAGCGGATCACGACCCGCTCGATCACCACGCCGACGAGCATGACGAACAACGCGCCGGCGAACACCGCGGCGATGAAGGAGTGCGTGTAATACCAGGTCAGCCAGCCGGCATAGCCGCCGAGCATGAACATGGCGCCGTGGGCGAGATTGAGGACGCCGAGCGTGCCGTAAATGATGGTCAGCCCGGAGGAGATCAGCGCCAGCAGCGCGCCAAGCACCAGGCCGTTGAAGCACTGCGAAATGAAATTAGCCCAGTTGATCACGCGGCAATCCGCAATTTATCTGCGCCGTCGTCATTGCGAGCCAACGGGCCCGGCCCGGCCCGATAACAAGCTCCGCGAAGCAATCCAGAGCCCCTCCCTTCCCTCCCCCGCAAGCGGGGGAGGGTTTGGGTGGGGGATTGCTTCGTCGCTTCGCTCCTCGCAATGACGAGATACTGAAACCAACGCAAGCTCATTCTGTCCCTAACGCTGTGATGCCCGGCGGTTCACCGGGCATGCACGTTGTTTGCTCCGATACGCAAGGCGCAAGAGGCCGCGCTTGCGTGGCGCCGAGGGGGGCCTTCTCCACATCGCGGTGCGGAGAAGGCCCATGCGGCGATCAGGTGTAGTCGCCGAGATTGCAGCCGAACGCGTCCGGCGCCTGCATCACCTGCGCGCCCGGCACGACCTCGGTCACCTCCCAATAGTCTTCATTGTTTTTCATCGCCTTCGGCGCCTTGCCGCGGACGATGATCACGGGGCGTACCAGTTGGTGGTCCTGCGGACGGAAATGCACGTCGCCCACGGTCGACGGGAAGGTCTCGCCCTTCTCATACTGCTTGATGATGGCCGGCGGGTAGAACGTGCCGGCCTCCGACACCATGCGCGCCCAGATGGCGAACGACATGTACGAGTTGTTGGCGCCCCATTCCGGCCGATAGTTGTACTTCTTGTAGAAGGCTTCGACGAAGCCCTTGGCCAGCGGATACTTGTCCTCGAGCGTCCACCAGAAATCGGTCGCCGCATAGACGCCCTCGGTGAGGTCCGGCCCGACTTCCTTGGCGAGGAACGGGATCTGATACGGAATCACCAGCTTCATCTTCGGCAGGATGCCGAACTGCTTGGCCTGTTGGATCGACAGCACCGCGTCGCGTCCCCAGTTCACGTTGAGCAGGATTTCGGCGCCGGAGTTGGCGATGTTGGTGAGATACTGGCTGAAATCCTGGGTGCCGAGCGGCGAAACCTGGTCGGTCACCTTGGTCCAGCCGCCGTTCTTGATCAGGTAGTCGCTCGATGACTTGGTGACGGTGTGGCCGTAGGTGTAGTCCGGCGTCATCCACGCCGCCTTCCGGTTCTTGCCGAAGGTCTTGATCAGCACCGGGCCAATGGCGTTGGCCGCGGTTTCGCCATAGAAATTTTGGCGAAAGCTGTAGCGCACGCAGTCCTTGCCGGTCGTATCGTTGGAGCCGGTGATGCCGGTGACGTACAGCACCTTCTCGCGCTGGGCGAAGTGATTGAGCGCGACCGCGACCGCGCTCGAGGTCGACCCCGTCATCAGGATGATCTTGTTCTGGTTGATGAAGGTCTGCTGCTCCTGCACCGCCTCGTTCGGCTTGGCGGCGGAGTCGCCGACGAACAACTTGACCTGCTTGCCGAGCAGGCCCTTGGTGACCTTCGGCGCTATCTTTTTGAGCAGCGGATCGCCGCTGTTGATGTGGTCGACCGCAAGCTGCCAGCCCTTCAGCTCGTCCTCGCCCGAGGACGCGTAGGTGCCGGTGAGCGGCGTGGACACGCCGACATTGACGGTGCCGCCCTGCGACCCCGCTGGCCAGGTGCCGATCGGCGGCTGGTCGTCCGCGAATGCCGGCATGATGAGCGGAAAGCCGGCGCCGGCGCCTGCCGACAGCGCGCCAAGGCCTGCTCCGGTTGCGACCGCTTGCCGCAGCAGGCCGCGGCGCGAAAGTCCAGGACGTGAAGGCGTTTTACTACTGGTCATGTCGACCTCCCTTGTTCGATACTGTGTAGAGACGGCTGGTTTGGCCCCGCGGCAGGGTCGCTTTGGCGGCCTTTTCCATTCGAGATCTTCCTCTATGAGCCGTTTCGCTTGTGAACCGTCGCCGGAGCGCAGAATGCCCGAACTGTTGAAAAAGTCACGGGCCTCGCCCTTTTGGCCCCGGTGGTAAGGTTATCGGGCGGACCATGCGCTGAAATCAAGTTGGACTAAAGTCGTTGCCGCCCGCTAACAGCCTCAAACCGCTGCAGAAAGACCGCCGGGCCACCAACCCGGCGTTCGGCACCCGCACGCTCAAGCTCGGCACGTTTCAGACCAATCTCGATTCCGGCTGCGTCATGTCGGACCTCGACGGCCGGCTCGATATCACTTGGCCCAATACGGTGGCGCTGGCGCAGCTCGCCGACGCCATGGAATTCGAGGCCCTGGTGCCGGTGGCGCGCTGGCGCGGTTTTGGCGGCGCCACCGATCCGCAGGGACCGGGCTTCGAGACCTATACGTGGGCGGCCGGCATCGCCGCTTCGACGCGGCATTGCGGCGTGGTCTCGACCTCGCACGTGGCGCTCAACCATCCGATCATCGCCGCCAAGCAGTCCACCGTGATCGATCACATCAGCAACGGCCGCTACACGCTCAACGTGGTCAATGGTTGGAATTTTCCGGAAATGGCCATGTTCGGCGTGTCGCTGTTGGCGCACGAGGACCGCTATGCCTGCGCCGAGGAATGGCTCGGCATCGTCAAGCGACTGTGGACGGAAGACGAGCGCTTCGACCACGAGGGCAAGTTCTACAAGATCAGCGGCGGCTATCTGCAGCCGAAGCCGGTCCAGCATCCGCACCCCGCGATCATGAATGCCGGCTCGTCCGAGCGCGGCCGGCATTTTGCCTGCAGGCACTGTGACCTCGTCTTCACCAATATCCGCACCCACGATCTCGCCACCAACATCGCCCACGTCGCCGCCTATCATCGGCTGGCGCGCGAGGAATACGGCCGCGCGGTGCGGGTGTGGAGCAACGCCACCATCGTGCAGGCCGAGACCGAGCGGGAAGCGCGCGACTTCTACAATTATTACGTCCACGACAAGGGCGATTGGGTCGCCGCCCGCAACGTCATCGACACGATGGCGGCGGAAATCAACAAGCGCGATTATCCCGAACAACGCCGCAACGCGATGGCCGAGATGATGATTTGCGGCTGGGGCGGCTTTCCGCTCGTCGGCACCAAGGAGCAGATCGTCGACGGGCTGGTGGGCCTGTCAAAGATCGGCCTCGATGGCGTGCTCTTGTCGTGGCCGCGCTACATCGAGGGCATGCGCGAATTCCGCGACGTGACCTATCCGCTGCTCCGGCAGACCGGGCTGCGGGATTAGGGTGTGCACTCGTAAACGGTATTATGGCGCGTCTGCCGGCGTTCCGCCTGCCTTGTTTTTATTTGTTTGTAGTTTGTAGGATGGGTTGAGCGAAGCGAAACCCATCTTGCGGCCTTGATATCCGATGATGGGTTCGCTTCGCTCAACCCATCCTACTTGCTTGCGCCAAGCTTGATCGAGCCGAAGCCGGCCCTACCGCACGGTCTTAGAAAAATTCGGCGTGACGCGATCCCGCGCGGCGTTCTTGCCCGTGCCCGTGCCGCAAACCTCGGATGCAAAAAACCGCATCGCGGGAACGAGATTGCTTATCCTCCTCCCACGATCACGGCGGGGGGAGGATGAAGAGCGCGTCGTCGGAATGGTGTCGCTTGATCACCTGTCTGTCGCCAAGCTTTGCACCGGCGCCGCTGATGCCGCATAAGGTTTCCATGGCTTCCGCTTTGCACGACACGCTGCGGCTCCCGGTCCGGGCGCTCGCCTGGGTGGGGCGCCAAGGCACCCGGCGCTAACATAGCTGCGTTTCCCGGGCGCAGCGCAGCAAAAGCGCGTTCACGCGCGTCTTCGACGCGCTATGGCGAAGCGGAGTGGTGCGCTGCAGACCCGGGATCGTAACAAACGCTGAGCCTGGAACGATCCCGGATCAGCGGTGCACCGCCATAGCGCGTCGAAGACGCGCGTAAACGCGCTTATGGCGCTGCACCGCATCCGGGAAACAAGGCTTATGTTAGCGCCTATGCGCTTGCGCGGGGGCGAGCGGTCGTAACTGAATTGATAAGGAGCTGAATATGTCACGCATGAAGGGTGCCGAGCTGATCGTCGAATATCTGATCGAGAACGACATTCCGTACGTGTTCGGCATTTGCGGCCACGGCAATGTCGGCATGCTCGATCCGCTCTACGCGGCGCGCGACCGCATCACCTTGATCTCGCCGCGCCACGAGCAGGTCGCAGCCCATATGGCCGACGCCTATTTCCGCATCCGCCACAAGCCGGCGGCGACACTGACCTCGTGCGGGCCCGGCTCCTGCAACATCATCATGCCGCTCGCCTGCGCGCTCACCGATTCCTCGGCGCTGCTCGCGATCACCGCCAACGTGCCGACGCAGCAGTTCAACCGCAGTCCGTTTCAGGAAATCAACCGGCATTTCCAGGCCGATTTCGTCAACATCGTGCGTCCGGTGGTCAAGCGCAGCTTTCAACCGACCCGCGTCGACATGCTGCCGCTCGCTCTGCGCCAGGCCATGACCGCAATGCTGTCCGGCCGGCCGGGACCGGTCAACGTCGACGTGCCGTTCAACGTGTTTCAGGAGGAGGACGAGGTCGAGCTGCCGCCGCCGGCGCCGCCGTTCAACGCGCAGCGGAGCGGCGCGGCGCCCGAGCAAGTTTCGCGCGCGCTCGACATGATCGTCGCGGCGCGGCGGCCGGTGCTGTTCATCGGCCATGGCGTGACGCTGTCGGAAGCAAGCCGCGAACTGACCGAATTCGCCCACCGGCTCGGCATTCCGGTGATCTCGTCGCCCAACGGCATGGGCGCGTTCGACATGACCGATCCGCTGTCGCTCGGCTTCATCGGAAGGAACGGCGCTTTTCCGGCCAACGAAGCCGGCCGCCGCGCCGATCTGGTCATCGCGCTCGGCGCCCGCTTCGACGACCGCTCGGCGTCGTCATGGCTGCCGGGTTTCTCGTGGAATTTTCCGCAGACCAAACTCATTCATGTCGACGTCGATCCGGACGAGCTCGGCCGCAATTATCCGCCGGACCTCGGCATTCTCGCCGACGCGCGCACGTTCTTGCGGCAGCTTCTGAGCGAGTGCGAGCGCCGCGCTGTCAAACAAAACACGCGGGAATGGCTCGGCGACATCGCGAAATACCGCAGTGAATGGGACAAGTTTGTCCAACCGAATTTCGCGGTGCACACGTCACCGCTGCGGCCCGAGCGCGTGGTCGCCGATTGCCGTGCGGTGCTGCCGGACGACGGCATTCTCTGCTGCGACGTCGGCGTCAGCCATAACTGGTACATGCAGTTCTGGAGCGCGCGGCGCCCGCAATGCATGCTCAATTCGTGGGGCTTTTCCGGCATGGGATTCGGCGCCGCCGGCGCGCTCGGCGCCAAGCTCGCGGCGCCCGACCGGCCGGTGGTCGCGGTGACCGGCGACGGCTGCTTCTCCATGGTGCCGCACGTGCTGTGCACCGCGGTCGAATACGACATCCCGGTGGTGTGGGTGATCTGGAACAATTTCGGCTGGGTCTCGATCCGCGACATTCAGCTCGGCCTGTTCGGCGGCCGCGAGCACGGCACCATGTTTCATCAGGGCGCCAACAAGAAGCCGTACAATCCGGATTTCGCCGCCTGGGCCAAGGCCGCCGGCGTCGAGGCGCTGACCGTCACCCGCTCGCAGGATTTTGCCGCCGCGCTGGAGCACGCGATCAAAGCCGGGCGGCCGTATCTGCTCGACGTGCACGTCGATGCCGAGGTGCGGCCGCCCTCGACCGGCGCCTGGCAATTGCCGCCGACCCCCTACAAGGAGCCGGTGTTCGGCCAACGCTTTCTTCCCGACAGCGCGCCAATGAAGTGAGCTAGCTCGCGCTGTCTCAACAAGTGGCAACGCAGAATCTGGAGGAGGGTTAAGGCGTAACCCAACCGTCAATTTCCTGCGTTAAGGTCATACAACACTGAAGTATGCTCTTGCAAAAGCTCCCTCTTAAATAGCGATTGAAGGGCGGCTTCGTACGAAGCTCGGACAGCCATGTTCCAATTTTCTACAGTCGCATCGATCGATTCCAATTCAATCTTTAGCCACTGAGGATTGAGAGACCCCACAGCTTCCACCCTGACGTTGATTGATTCGATTGGCTCAGCCTATCATCGTGCTTATCGGTTACCAAATATAAAACCCTTCTAGCCTGGGGGAAAGTTCCGTGTTGCCTGCACTTCCTGACCCTGAGCTATTTTTCGGCCTCATCTCGCCAATCGGCGTGGATAATGGAAAAGCCTATTCTCTATTGGCAGGGACGCTAAGAAGATACGGATACAACTCCGAGTATTTTAAAGTAACCACGTTGATGAAGCAGATTAAACCGAGAGGCCTACAGCTCAAGGAAACGCCGGTCGAGGATAAATACAATAGCTATATTATCTACGCTAACAAAATTCGCGAGATTCTTGGACTTCCCTATGCGCTCGCCATGCTGTGTTGCGCAGCTGTACGCAATTTTCGGCGAGAAAAGAAGGGCACTCCTGACACGTACATACCAAAGACGGCCTATGTGTTCGACCAATTCAAGCGCAAAGAAGAGGTAGACCTGCTGAGGCAGGTTTATGGGAGGCTATTTGTCGCAATATCCGTCTACTCCGAAAGGAAAAATAGGGTCGACCAACTCATTAATCGAATTGCCTCTGATCACTTAGATGCCCGGCTCGCTGACACCCATTCAACCATCGCGGCTGCGTTGATGAAGCGGGATCAATCTGAGGAGAATGTACCGAGTGGACAACGGCTGGAAGAGGTATTTCCGAGTGCCGACCTTTTTTTGAACATTGATGATATTGACGAGGCAGAAAAGTTATTGACCCGTTTCTTGGACGCTCTTTTCGGCTCCAATTCTGTCAGCCCCACTCGCGAAGAGTATGGAATGTATGCTGCGAGGAGTGCAGCACTGCGATCTGTGGATTTGTCAAGACAAGTCGGCGCTGCGATTTTTTCCGACAGCGGTGAAATAATTACTTTGGGCTGCAATGAGGTCCCAAAACCCCTGGGAGGGACGTATTGGACCGGAGACTTCGGGGACGCTCGCGATATTCAAAAGGGGTATGACGCGAATGAGCACATCAAGAAGTCGCTTTTAGTTGATTTTGCAAGGCGTCTAAAAGATGCTGGTCTCATGAAAAGTGAAGGAAACGAGCTGGATCTTGCAAAAATAATTATGAAGGAAACCGCAAAAGGAGGAGCGCTTCGAGATGCGCAGTTAATGGATCTGTTGGAATTTGGCCGCATGATACATGCTGAGATGTCGGCTATTTGCGACGCAGCTCGGTTGGGCAAGCCAGTAAAGCTTGCGACGCTGTATTGCACCACTTTCCCGTGTCATATTTGCGCTAAACATATCGTGGCCGCGGGTATAAAGCGAGTGGTCTATATTGAACCTTATCCAAAGAGCTATGCCGAACAACTTCATGGTGACGCGATTGTTGTTGGTAAGTCGATTGACCCTAACAAGGTTGTATTTGAGCCGTTCATAGGGATTGCGCCTTATCGCTACCGAGACTTGTTTGCTCGTGAGCGAAGAAAAAATGACATTGGCGACTACGAGCCTTGGCTTGATGGAGAGCCTCGCCCAATCATCAAATATACGGTAGCGACCTATGTGCAAAACGAGAGTGCTGTGACAAAGCTATTTAATGATTCTGTAAAGACCAAGGTGGAAGCAGGGCTGATGGAGATAGCCCAGCTGCAGGAGTCGGCAAAGGCTAGCTCAGTTCAAGCGTAAGCCGCTAATCTATACGCGCGAGGTGCTTCTGCTAGCTAATTCGCTGCATTACCAGTAATTGTTCCGCTCTACACGTCGGCTTAATTCGCCGCGGGGCCAAACGGGCGGTCCTTGACCTTATTCTTGCCGGGCCCGCAGCCGACGTTCGGCTGCCGCGATGGTGTTGGCCAACAGCATCGTTACCGTCATCGGTCCTACTCCGCCCGGTACCGGAGTGATGTAGGACGCTTTTTGCGAGACACCCGCAAAGTCCACGTCGCCGACGAGCTTGCCGTTCGCCAGTCGATTGATGCCGACGTCGATCACGACGGCACCGGTCTTGACCATTTCGGGAACGATCAAGTTCGGCTTGCCGGCGGCGACCACGAGGATGTCCGCCAAGACCGTGAATTGTGCAAGATCGCGCGTTTTCGCGTGGCAAATACAAACCGTCGCATCGCGCTGCATGAGCATGAGCGCCATCGGCTTGCCGACGATGTTGCTGGCGCCCACCACGACGACATTCTGGCCCTCGAGCTCGATCTGCTCATGCTCGAGCATCTTGACGACGCCATAGGGCGTGCACGGCGGAAACACCGTGCCGCCAACGACCAGGCCGCCCACGTTATAGAGATGAAACCCATCGACGTCTTTGTCGACGGATAACGTTTGCAGCAGCTCGGAAACCGAGAAGCGCGGCGGCAGCGGAAGCTGAACCAGAATGCCGTGGATATCTGACCGGCAATTGAGCTCTCTGATCAGCGCCAGGACCGAAGCCGGCTCGGCATCCTGCTCGAAATCAAATCGAAACGATTCGATGCCCACCTCTTTGCAAGCACGCACCTTGTTCCGGACATACACCGACGAGGCCGGGTCATTGCCCACCATGATGACGGCAAGACCCGGCACCACGCCGCGCTCCCGCAGTGCCTGGGAGCGCACCTTCAATTCGCGGCGGATTTCGGCAGCGACTGCCACGCCGTCAATAATCTTGGCCATCTTCTGCGCAAACTTTGTGGGATTTCCGGTGCCGCAATACCCGCTGCTACGGGTGATCAAGCCCATCGCCCCTGACAGGATGATTCCAATTATAAGCGCGCACGCGGAGGATTTTGCAACGAGTAATCCGCACCCTGCTTTGTTGGCCGGGTGCGCGGCCGAAACCTCGCGGCAAATCCGCGGCACGGCGCAGCAACGTTGCCAAAAGTTAATCCGCGAGCTTGCCAAGAATTAATCCGCTCGACACGTCCGCGTAATTCGGCCTGGCCATTTTAGTGACAGTCGCAATCCCGGCCGCAAGGCCGCTTCCCTGCATTGGAGACTGTCATGACGTCAAACAATTCCGCCGAACCACAGAAGGCGAAGAAGCTGACCGCGCGCCGCGCCGTGCTGCTCGCCTCGGTCGCCGGCCTGGGCGCCGTCGCCCTATTGGCCGGGCCCAGCTTCTACCGGCCGTCCGGCGTCGACTTCGGCACACCCTCGGCGAGCGCCGCCGAGACGACCGCGCTGCCGCATCCGGCAAGCTTCGCCGACATCGTCGCCAAGGTAAAACCCGCGGTGATTTCGGTGCGCGTCAAGATCGACGGCGCCCAGCTATCGGCGCTGCACCACAACAGCAGCGACGACGAGGCCGTTCCCTTCGCGCCGGGCTCGCCGATGGAGAAATTCTTCCAGCAATTCGGCGACCAGTTCGGCTTCAACGGCGATAACGGTCAAGCGCCGCAGCAGCATCGGACCATCGTCGGCGAGGGCTCCGGCTTCTTCATTTCGCCCGACGGCTATGCGGTGACCAACAATCACGTGGTCGACCATGCCACGTCGGTCCAGGTCACGACCGCTGACGGCTCGATCCACGACGCCAAGGTCATCGGCACCGACCCGAAGACCGATCTGGCGCTGATCAAGGTCGACGGCAAGAACGACTTTCCGTACGTGCAATTCGCCCAGCATGAGCCGCGGGTCGGCGACTGGGTGGTCGCGGTCGGCAATCCGTTCGGCTTGGGCGGCACGGTGACCGCCGGCATCGTCTCGGCGGAAGGCCGCAACATCGGCGCCGGGCCGTACGACGATTACATTCAGATCGACGCGCCGATCAACAAGGGCAATTCGGGCGGCCCGGCGTTCGACGTCAACGGCAACGTCATCGGCATCAACACCGCGATCTTTTCGCCGTCCGGCGGCTCGGTCGGCATCGGCTTCGATATTCCCGCCGATACCGCGCAGCGGGTGATCGCGCAGCTCAAAGAGCACGGCTCCGTCACCCGCGGCTGGCTCGGCGTGCAGATCCAGCCGGTCACCGCCGGCATCGCCGACAGCCTCGGACTGAAGAAGGCCGAGGGCGCGCTCGTCGACAGTGCGCAGGACGGCAGCCCTGCCGCCAAGGCCGGGGTGCAAAGCGGCGACGTCATCACCGCGGTGAATGGCAGTGCGGTGAAAAACGCCCGCGATCTCGCCCGCAGCATCGCGGTGCTGCAGCCGGACAGCGCGGTGAAGCTCGACATCCTGCGCAACGGCCAGCAGCAGACCGTCACGGTGACGCTCGGCAAGATGCCGAACGACCAGCAGGCCAATGCCGGAAACGAGATGCAGACGCCGCGGCACGGCGTGCCGCATCTCGGTCTCAGCGTGGCGCCGGCCGCTGCGGTCGCCGGGGCCGGCGGCAAGGGCGTGGTCGTCACCGCGGTCGATCCGAACGGACCTGCGGCCGATGCCGGATTTCAAGTCGGCACCGTCATTCTCGACGTCGGCGGCAAGGCGGTCGGCAACGCCGAAGACGTGGTCAAGGCACTGCAAGACGCCCAGGCGCAGGGCAAGCACGACGTTCTGATGCGCGTGCAGATGGACGGCGCCACTCACTTCGTCGCGGTGCCGCTGCGTAACGCGTAAAGCGCGAAGCGCGCCAGCGCCGCGCCAATGGAGTGCCGGCGTTCGCATCGCGTGCCGTCGTCTCCCGACACGCATTCGCCGGCCTGGTGGGGGCGGGCTCGACCGAGCCCGTCCTCATCCGCGTTTATGGTTCTAGTTTGCGCTTAACCCGGAACCTCATCCTGAGGTGCGCGCCGGAGGCGCGCCTCGAAGGATGGAGGCTGCAGCGCTTCGGCCTCGCCCTTCGAGGCGCGGCGCTGTGCGCCGAGCACTTCGCAAGGTTTCCGGCGCCGGGCATCCCCCGGATCCGTGTTTGCGAGCCGGGCGAAACGGGGCTACGACGCTTTTGGGGGCGCTTGCGGCAAACAGCGCGGCTTTTTTTGTGCGCTGAGGGGTGCAGCGTCATGACCCGGTGTGCGTTCGGCGCGACGTTGGGCGCCGCAAAGCTCGCGGCGCTGTTGATCGCAGGCGTCATGTTGCCGTTGCCGGCACTCGCGCAAACCTTCACGGCGCCGGGGCGGGCCGAAGGCGCGGGGCCGCCGCTGGCGATCGGCGCAGCCGCAGCCGGCATCGTCGCGCAGGTTTTCGTGCACGAGGGCGACCGCGTCGCCGCCGGCCAGATCCTGTTCAAGCTCGAGTGCCATCCGCTCGAGGCCGAGATGCAGGCGCGCACCGCGCATCTTGCCGCCGCGCAGGCTACCTACGACCGCTTCCGCAACGGCCCGCGGCCCGATGAGATCGCGGTCGGCGAGGCGGTGGTCGGCTATTCGCAGGCCCGCGCCGACGAGGCGAAGAAGGCGTTCGAGCGCGCCCAGCAGCTGCAGGAAGGCGTCACCGTCACCACGGCGCACCTGCTCGAAGTGCAGCGCGACTCGCGGATCGCGGCAGCGCAGCTCGAGGAGGCGCGCGCCCGGCTCAACCTGTTGCGCGCCGGCTCGCGCGAGGAGGACATCCGCGACGCCAAGGCGCTGCGCGATGCCGCCGCCGCCGAGCTCGACGGCAGCCGCGCCCGTCTCGCGCAATGCACAGTGTCGGCGCCGGCGAGCGGCACCGTGCTCGACGTCGACGTCAATCCGGGACAGTTTTTGAGCCTCGCCGTGCCGGCGCCGCTGTTGCACATCGTGCCGGACGGGCAAGCGCGCGTGCGCGCCGAAGTAGCGTTGCGCGATGTGCCGCATTTATGCGCGGGGCAGCACGCCAGCATCGCCGCCGAGACTTTGCCGAGCGCCGCGATCGGCGCCCAGGTCGCCGCCATCAGCCCCGCCGTCACCGCCCGCACCCTGGCGACGCAGGCGGGTAGCGTGGCGCCGGCAGGCGCCGCCGAGAACGTCGTCGCCGTGGTCCTTACCATTGACCGCGGCGCCCCGACGCTGCCGATCGGTCTGCCGGTCATTGTCCACTTCGCCGCGTGCCCGTCGAAGAGTTGAGGCGCGCCGAAAAGTCAAGCTCATTCAGCACAAATCGTCTTTGCGAGGAGCGCAGCGGCGAAGCAATCCTCCCTAACCCTCGCCGCTTGCGGGAGGCAAGGCAGGGGCCACCGGATTGCCTCGCTTGCGCTCGCAATGACGCGTCGCTTCAAGCCCGCGCCGGCCAGTGCCGATCGTGGAACCAGGCGCGGTATTTGATCATTTTGGCGCGCTGCGCCGCCGGCGCGTGCCGCTTGCAGGTCGAGGCTTCCTGGCTGTTCGCCGGCGCGCCCCAGCGTAATTCGACGCAGTCGTTGAGGTTGTAGCCCATCTCGAAGGCCGGCGCGCGGTCGACCACGTCCTTGAGCGCGAGCGTCCAGGACGAGCCGTCGCTGCGCGTATAGGAGAACTTGCGCGAGGCGAGTTCGGTGGCGAGCACGCTCTGCAATTGCGCCTTCACGTCGGCGATGCTCTTGCCGTTCGGGATGGCGTAGCGGTCCGGCCGCCGCGCCACGCGGTCGGGAAAATTGCGCACCACGTCGATGGCGATCAACAGGCGGAAATCGCGCGCCGGCGTGGCGAAATCCTCCCAGGCGCCGCTGGTCTGGAAGATCGCGGGACCGTCCGGCATGCTGGCGTCGGCAGCCGTTTTGTCCAAAAATTTGCGGCCGAAATCGACCGAGCCGACGCGCACTTTGACCTGCTCTTCGAGCGAGTCGATCACGTCCTTCATGGCGCGCACCGGATCGAGCGGCTGCGGCGAGGCCACGTCGTCCATGCGGTCGTAAAAGTCCTCGACGCCGAGCTTCGATTGTTCGAGCGAGAAGTCGCCGTATTGCGGGCTCCTGGCGATTTCGGCGTTGGTCAGGCGCCGCAGCGTACCGTTCGCCTCGCGCACGATCGGGCGGAAGCGCTTGAACCCGGGATTGCCGAGGGCCGGATCGTTCACGAACAAAAAACCGCCGCGCCAAAAGCGCTTGCGCGCCACGGTGTAATCGGGCTCGGCATCGACGGTAAGAAACAAGCCCGCCGCATTGGCCGTTTGCGGCACCCGGCGCACCAGCATCATGATATGGCCGTACGGATCGGCATAGATGGTGCCCGGACGCAGCGCGTTCTGGCGCAGCGCCACCGGATAAAAATCGGTGTTGTTGTCGCCGGCCAGCGTCCGCCCGTTGCCGGACTGAACCGCATCCGAGATGGTCTGCAGGTATTCGGCGAACGAGCCGGCACGCCCGAGCCGCTTCGGCGCGGGTGCGGCCGCGGCCGCTTCGGCGGGTTCGTCCGGCGGCGCCGGGGCCGGCCCTGCAAACATCCGCTGCAACAACCCGGACGGGCGCGGCTCGGGCTGCGGAGCAGGCGCGGCAATCGGTTCGGGCGGCGGCGAGGGACGGCCTAAATCGAGATGCTCGCTGTTGAACCAGCCGTAGCATTTCGGCGGCTTGCCGAGATTGCCGCGCGTGCATCTCGAATAGCCGAACGGCAGTCCCATCTTGAAGGCGAAATAGGCGCGCAACAGATAGGGCAGCTTGGCGCAGTCCGGACGCAGGATCAGGTTCGCGTCTTCGCGCAGGCCGAGATAGTCGAACAGCATGTTGCGCGAGCGGTCGCGCAGCACGTCGGACAGCGCCTTCCAGGACGGCTCGGCATCGAGCGGCGCGTCGAACAGTTTTTCGATCCAGGCCGAATACAGGTTCTCGGTGGCGCGGTTCCACGAAGCGCGCACCGGCCATCCCCCGGCAGACATTGCGGTCGACGACGGCGGCGCAGTCTCGCGCACCGCGATATCGCGGGTGATCGGAGCGCAGCCCGACCCGCCCTGCGGCGTCACCGTGGCGTGCCAGGTGCCGGCGGCCGGCGCGGCGACCTCGGCGTACCAGAAATACGGCGGACCGCCCATGCGGTCATGCGATGCGGCCGCGACGCTGCCGTCGGGCGCGATCAGCGACAGCGTGCCGTCGAGCGGCTTTTCGAGCGTGAACAGCACGCGCAACGGCGCGCCTTTCCATGGCGCGAACGGCGCCGGCAGGACGGCGATGTCGTTCGTGTCGTTACAGGTGTCGCTCGACGTTTGCGCCTGAGCGTCCGCCGCCGAAGAGGCGACGGCGATCAGGGCGCCGGCGACCAGCAGCGATGCGGTTGCGCAAAAACCGAAGCGGCGGCGGCGTGCGAGCAGCAATGGACGTCCCCTGTCCCCGGGTGGACCATCCCAGCCATACTACCAAAGCTTGGGCACAATCATGGCAAATTATCGGTCTTCAGGCTGGGTCTTTCCCGCCCGGTCGCTCGGGAAAATCAGGTGTACTGCGCCGCCATTGCGCTTGCGGACTTGGCGCGGCTTTGTCGCCCCTGCCGCCAGCAGACCGGGGGTTCGGCGAGATCGCGGCTCAAAACCGCAAGGCCGCTATGACCGAGCCTGCGAATGCCAGTGCCGCGAGAGCGACGAACGCAGCTGCGTAGTTCACCGCGGCGGCAATCGCCCCGAAGGCGAGCGGCGCGACCAGCATGCTGGCGATGAGGAAGAGATTGGCGCCGGCCGTCATGGCGCCGACTTCGGAGGGCAGCGAGCGGCGGGCGACTTCGCCCAGAAGCACGGGAAGAAAACCCGCCGCCGTAAGGCCGAACAATGCGCTCACCGCGATCATCGCCGCCAGCGGCCAGGCCGGCGTGAATGCGGCCGTCATGACGGCGGCGAGCGCCATCAGCAAGCCTATGATGCACATGACGGTATGCGGCCTGAGCAAGCGGTCGGCGCATATGGCCCACACGATCTGTCCGGCAATGCCGCCCGCCTGGGAAGCGCCGAAGGCGAGTCCCGCCATGGACAACGTCGTCCCGACGCCCTGGACCAAATAGACGGTAAGGAACGAGCGAAGGCATTGTTGCAAGGCGACAAAGGTCATGGCGGCGGCGATGAAGCTGCGCATGCCTTGAAGCGTCAGCACATGCCGGGCAGGTTCAAGCGGATGGAACGCCTTTGGACTCGCGCCGCGGGCGCCATTCATCCATCCGATCGTCGGGAAAAGCGCGGCAACGACCACGCCGCCCGCCAGTGCGAGCAACAGTACCGCCCCGCGCCAGCCCGAATGCAGCACCAGTACCGGAATGATGACTCCGGCGAAAACTCCTCCCAGAGGAACACCGGTTTGTTTGATGGCCATGATGAGACCGGCCGTGTGCTGCGTGGTGCGAGGCCCCAGCATTTGCGCGCTCGCCGGGTTCATGCCGCCATTGGCGGCACCCATCGCGATGCCCGTAAGCGCCGCAAGCGCAATGCTCACGGGCAAAAGAAAAACGAGTCCTGCGACGCTGAACAGGACGCATATGAGGGCCAGCCCCATTCCTCCCACGCGGTTCAGAATATTGGGAACCTGAAAGCTGAAAAAGAACGCGGCGAGATAGAGTATCGGCCCATAGAAGGTGATGAGGTCGGCTCGCCATCCGGTATCGGCGGCGATCGCCGGAGCTAGGACCGGAACGCTCGCGCCCAACAGGGCTATCATCGTCTGGACGAGCAGGCTCACGCCTACGGCCGCAGGCAACTCCAGTTTTATCAGGTGTGTTGATCTCAGCACATTCATGAGGGAGTTCTCAGAGGCAGACTGGATCACGATTGCTCTATCATACCACGTTTGACCACTCACCGGCGACGCCGGCCGATTTTGCACGGCGCAGCCTTGCGCGCCAGTGACGACGCATTTAGCCCCGGATTGAAGAGCCGTCTTTATAACTATGCTTCTTATCGAGGAGTCTTCTTCACAACCGTGCTCCTTATCGAAGAGTCGTGTTTAACAGCATGCAGCCATATCGCAACGTCGTCTAAGAACGAACTGTCATCTATATTCAACTTAAGATTATTAATCATTTACTTACTCGTCATAGTTTCGTCACACTCGAAAGTTATATGCGTCGACCGTTAATTTGCTGAGCCGTTTTAAAGTTCATTGATCGGGAGGTAAAAGTGCTCAAGGTCCGCTCAATTCAAGAAGACGTTCCGACGCTGCAACGATATTACTGGCCGCCCTGCTATCGGTCCGGCGGAATCGCCGCCGACCTGCGCAGTTTCATCCGGCTCACTGCCGCGGAGCAGCGGGCGGAGCTGGCGGCCAGGCGGCGAAACCCCGATTTACACGATGCGTTCGTCAACAACGCGCTCGGCACCCTTTACGGCTACGTCTACGGCTACCACGACAGTCCGTTGTATCTGAGGACAGACGACGAACTTGAAGCCCGGCTGCTGAGCGCAAAGCTCGAGCTGGAACGGGAATTCCTGGACCATTTTCTGCGGCCGAAGCCGGCGCCCGCCGGCATCACTCTGCAAGACGGGTGTTCCTATTTGCGCTC
>JASHPU010000095.1 GCA_030037885.1 Xanthobacteraceae bacterium
GCGAGGCCGCGATGGTCGATTTCGCCGCCGACTGGCTGACGAAGCTTTACGGCGGCGAAATCAAGAAGGCGGTGAGCCGCGCCGGCGCCACGCAGTGGAATGCCGATGCGCGGTTTCTCGGCGCCATGTCGGCGGCGGCGCCGGGCGGAGAGGCGGCGCGCCGCGTTTTGTCATCCGAGCCGATCTATGAATCCGTCTGGTATGCCGGCGAGGCGGCGCACGATACGCTGTGGGGCACGGTCGGCGGCGCCTGGGAATCCGGCGAGCGCGCCGCCGCCGCGGCTTTGCGCCGGCTTGCTGGCGTGCGCGAGCCGGCGCCCGAAGCGAAGCGGCCGCCACGTCGCCGGCAGGGCGCGCACCACCGCCGCGTGCCGCGCTGATCGATACTGAACTCGATTGCTTGAATCCGCTCATTCCCGCGCAAGCGGGAATCCAGAGCGGCCGGCTGATAGTTCGGGGTAAGCTCACTGGGTCCCCGCTTTCGCGGGGACGAGCGGAAGGTGACGGGGACGAGCGGAGGATGAAGCCCGCTACGCCCGCAGCACGCCGCCGGTGCGCCTGCCGACTTCGGCGACGATTTTGGCGGCGAGCGCCTCGATCTCCGCGTCCGTCATGGTCCGCTCGCGCGGCTGCAGCGTCACTTCGATGGCGATCGATTTCTTGCCGGGCTCGATGCCGGGTCCCTCATAGAGGTCGAACACGTTCACGGACGTAATCAGCTTGCGATCGACGCCTGCGGCGGCGCGCACCACATCGGCGGCCTTCGCACCGCGCTCGACCACGAAGGCGAAATCGCGCCGCACCGGCTGCAAGGGCGACAGATCGAGAGCCGCTTTGGCGCGCGTCGCCCTGGACTTCGGCTCGGGGATGCGCTCGAGGATGACCTCGAAGGCGACGAGCGGACCGTCGGCCTTGAGCGCTTCCAGCACGCTCGGATGCAGTTCGCCGAAATGGCCCAAAATGTTCTGCGGTCCGATCTGGATCGTGCCGCTGCGACCGGGATGAAACCATGGCGGCCCGCCCGGCGCGATCTGCAGCGCCTGCGGCGGCGCACCCGCCGCAATGAGCACGGCCACGGCGTCAGCTTTGGCATCGAACGCATCGACTTCGCCGTCGCGCTTGCTCCAATGCCGGCCGAGGCCTGAGGGTTTGGCCAGCGCGCGCCGCACGCCGGCAGCGGCGGTGAGCTGATCGGCCGGTCTGTCGCCGCGAAAGATTTGTCCCACTTCAAACAGCCCGACGTCGGCAAAACCGCGGTCGGCGTTGTTCTGTGCCGCCGCGATCAATCCCGGGATGAGGCTCGGCCGCATGTCGGATAGATCGGCGGCGACCGGATTGGCCAAGGCCAGCTCCGGCTTGCCGCCGCCGAACAACGCGGCCGGCTTTTTGTCGATGAACGACCACGTCACGGCCTCGACCAGATTGCGCGCGGCCAGCGCGCGCTTGGCCTTGCGGGTGCGCAACTGGATCGGCGTGAGCACCGGCTTGCGCGGCGTCTCGCCGCGGGGAAATGGCGTCGACGGCACGCGATCGACGCCGGCGATGCGCACCACTTCCTCGACGATATCGGCCTTGCCCTGCACGTCGGCACGCCACGACGGCACGGCGATTTTGATGCGCTCGCCGTGGCCGGCGACGAAAAAGCCGAGCCGTTCGAGGATGCCGCGCATCTCCGGCAGCGGCAGTGAGAGCCCGGACAGGCGTTTGAACTCCGAGAGCGGAAAATCGATGATGCGTTCGGGCGGCTGGGCGTCGCCGGCGACGCTGATCTGCGACGGCGTGCCGCCGCACAGATCGAGCACCATGCGGGTGGCGAGTTCGAGGCCGGGCACCATGAAGGCCGGGTCGACGCCGCGCTCGAACCGGTAGCTGGCGTCGGAATGGATGCCGAGCTTGCGGCTGGTATGCGCAATGTTGGCCGGCTCCCACAGCGCCGATTCGATGAGCACGTCAGTGGTCGCCTCGGAGCAGCCGGTTTTTTCGCCGCCCATGATGCCGGCGAGCGATTCGACGCCGGCGGCGTCGGCGATCACGCACATGCTGTCGTCGAGCGTGTAGGTCTTGCCGTCGAGCGCCAGCAGCGTCTCGTTTGACCGGCCGCGCCGCACGGTGAGGTTTCCCTGCACTTTGCCGGCGTCGAACACGTGCAGCGGCCGGCCGCGGTCGTAGGTGACGAAGTTGGTGATGTCGACCAGCGCGTTGATCGGACGCAGCCCGATCGCGATAAGCCGCCGCTGCAGCCATTCCGGCGAGGGGCCGTTCTTGACGCCGCGAATGAGCCGCAGCCCGAAAGCCGGGCACAGCGACGGCGTGGCGCCGAAGTCGAGCGTCACCTTCACCGGAGCGGGAAACTCGCCCTTCACCGGCTTGATCGCCGGGTCATTGAAGCGTCCCATGTCGGCGGCGGCGAGATCGCGCGCGATGCCGTGCACGCCGGTGCAATCGCCGCGGTTCGGCGTCAAATTGATCTCGATCGTCGCATCGTCGAGCCCGGCCCAGTGCGCGTAATTGGCGCCGACCGGCGCGTCCTCCGGCAGGTCGATGATGCCTTCGTGGTTGTCGGAGATTTGCAGCTCGAACTCGGACACCAGCATGCCGCGGCTCTCGACGCCGCGAATGGTGCCGACTGCAAGCGTCATGTTTTTGCCGGGGATGAATGCGCCGGGCGGCACGAACACGCCCTTCATGCCGGCGCGCGCATTGGGCGCGCCGCACACCACCTGGATCGGCTTGCCGTCGCCGGTATCGACCATGCAGACGCGCAGCCGGTCGGCGTTCGGATGCGGCCTGGCGTCGATGACGCGGGCGACGACGAACGGCGCCAACAGCTTGCCCTTGTCGTCGATGCGCTCGACCTCGAGACCGATCATGGTCAGCTTGCCGGCAAGCTCGCCGAGCGAGCAGTCGGTCTCGATGTGCTCCTTGAGCCAGGCCAGGGTGAATTTCATCATGGCTCAGCGCTGCTTAAAAAGAAGGAGAGTGGCGAGTGCACGACGCTCATCTGCACCGAGCGAATTAAGTCCGTGAATGGCCGTTTCGGCCAAGTTGATGAGAGCGGCCGTCTGATTGAAGTAATAGCGAAAGGGAGCCGGATCGTAGTCCGCTTGATATCGTCGCTCCTGGAGCAGCGCGAACGCTTCACCAAAAGCGACGATTTCAGAAGCTAATCCGACCGCTCCCGCGCTGCGGAGAACGGTTTTGGCGGATTTGTGTTCGAGCGCACGATAGACGCGGGCCCACGCCGCCGTCTTGGCGTGAATGCCGCCGACGAGTTGATCGGCGCAGAGGCGGGCAAGCGCGTGGAACATGGCATAATACGCGGTGCTGACCGCCCTACGCATGAAAGCTTCCCGCGGCCGGCGGCCGGTACGGCGGCTGAGATCATGGGCCACAGCCAGAAGACGATCTTCGATCATTGTGACGGCGCACTCGTATCGCCGTCCTCAGATTCCTCTTCACCAGCAAACCGGTGGTCGAGATAAGGAAATCGCTCTTCTCCGGCATCGAGAAATGCTTTGTGCAAAGCTCCGAGAGCCTTCAGAAGAACGTCTCCCTGCGGGACCTTACTACCAGGCTGGTAGTATGCGGTAACGAACAGGGAGGGAGCATCATCGTGATCGCGTCCCGGCTCGACCGCGACATGATCAAACCCGAGCGGCCCCAAGAAAGGCTTTAAGGTCCTGTCGGCTAATCCGGCGATTTGCCTGTCATCCATTGTCATCTCCTCGCTTGCCAATATAGCGAGATTTTGGGCGAAATCCCCCACCCCTGATAAGCGCTTCAGTTCAACTCAACCCGCCCGCCAGCGTCGGAAAGTCGAGCGGGCGGAAGCCGTAATGCGAGAGCCAGCGCACGTCGGCCTCGAAGAAGGCGCGCAGATCGGGCATGCCGTATTTGAGCATGGCGATGCGGTCGATGCCCAAACCCCAGGCAAAGCCCTGGTAGACGTCGGGATCGAGTCCGCAATTCCTCAGCACGTTCGGATGCACCATGCCGCAGCCGAGAATCTCCATCCAATCGTCGCCTTCGCCGAAGCGGATTTCACCCTTGTCGCGGCGGCACTGGATGTCGACTTCGAGCGACGGCTCGGTGAACGGAAAGAACGACGGCCGAAACCGCATGCCGACCTTGTCGACCTCGAAGAACGCCTTGAAGAACTCCTCCAGGATCCATTTGAGATGGCCGAGATGCGAACCCTTGTCGATCACGAGCCCTTCGACCTGATGAAACATCGGCGTGTGGGTCTGGTCGCTGTCGTTGCGGTAGGTGCGGCCCGGAATGATGACGCGGATCGGCGGCTTCTGGCCGAGCATGGTGCGCACCTGCACCGGCGAGGTGTGGGTGCGCAGGAGGAGCCGCGTGCCGTCCGGCTTCGGATTGAAGAAGAACGTGTCGTGCATGTCGCGCGCCGGATGGTCCGGCGGGAAATTGAGCTTGGTGAAATTGTAATCGTCGGTCTCGATGTCCGGGCCTTCGGCAATGGCGAAACCCATGTCGGCGAAGATCGCCGTCAGTTCATCGATCACCTGGCTGATCGGATGCACGCGGCCGCTCTCGAACGGCGCTTCGCGCACCGGCAGCGTGACATCGACGCTTTCGCTGTTGAGCCGCGCCTGCAGCGCCGTGCTCTTGAAGCCTTCGCGGCGCGCCGCAAGCGCGGCATTGACGCGATCCTTGAGCCCGTTGATCTCCGGCCCTTTGCTCTTGCGTTGTTCCGGCGGCAGCGTGCCGAGCGTCTTCAACAGCGCCGTGATCGAGCCGTTGCGGCCAAGCGCGGCGACACGCACGGCTTCGAGCGCCGTCTCATCCGGTGCGGCCGCAAGGTCCGCCAATAACTGTTGTTCAAGTTGTGCGATGTCAGACATGGCAATCGTTCATGGCGGTCAATCCGGCAGGAATGTCAGATCGGTATCGGATGGCTTGCCGCCAGCCTGGGTCAGCATGCAGTGGACCTGGCCGCGATGATGGGTCTGGTGGTTGAACATGTGGGCGACCAGATGCCAGCGCGGCCGCGTCCATTCGCGCTTGGTCGCGCCCGAATAAAAGGTCTGATCGGCGGCGAGCCACGCCGGATCGATCGTATCGGCCCAGGTCACCATGGTTTGGTCGAAGCTCTTGCGCTCGCTCTTCAGCGCGTCCCAATCGGCATAAAGCGAGACCGACTCCGGGACGCCGCCGGGCGGCTTCGGCACAGCGGTGAACCGGCTCATCCAGATGCGGTCGCCCCAGAGCAAATGGCTCAGCGTCTTGTGGATCGAACCGAAGAACGCGCCGCGCTCGCGCCGCCGCTCGGCATCGGACAAACGGTCGGCAACGCCGTACAGATTGTCGTTCTGCCAGCGATTGTAGCGCGCCATGCGCTGCACATAGGCACGATCGATCATGACGGTCCTCCTGGCGCATGCCGAGGCTCGGGGCCGCGTCGGGCACGAGCCGCGCAGGCGCAGAAGCTTATGCGAGAGCTGTCTTCGCCTGGCCGACGATCGCCTCGAACGCCGCCGGCTGCGTAATGGCGAGATCCGAAAGCACCTTGCGGTCGACCGCGATGCCGGCTTTGCTCAAGCCGGCGATGAATTTGCTGTAGTTCAGCCCGAACGGCCGCACCGCCGCGTTGAGTCGCTGAATCCACAACGCCCGAAACGTGCGCTTGCGGCGCTTGCGGTCGCGGTAGGCGTATTGGTTGGCCTTTTCGACCGCCTGTTTGGCGACCCGGATCGTATTCTTGCGGCGGCCATAATAACCCTTGGCGGCCTTGAGCACCTTCTTGTGCTTGGCATGGGCGGTGACGCCGCGCTTGACGCGTGCCATGAAAAATCTCCTTTACGTTGCGTCTGCACCGCTCATTCCCGCGCAAGCGGGAATCCAGGGTGCTTGCTCGAATGCTTTCGTCCGGGTCCGCGCTTTCGCGGAGACGAGCGGCCTTGGAACTCGCGCCGGATCAGCCGTTCGGCAAAAAGTACTTTTTGACGTTGTCGCCGTCGGTCTTGAACATCACGGCGGTGCCGCGCAACTGGCGGATCTGCTTGTTGGTGCGCTTGATCATGCCGTGGCGCTTGCGCGACTGCGTAAACAGGACCTTTCCGGTCCCCGTCACCTTGAAGCGCTTCTTGGCGCCGGACTTGGTCTTTATCTTGGGCATTTGGCTCTCCTTTGCCGGCGGCCCTATATCGCGCCATCCCGGCTCTCGGGACGGGCGAAAGGGCGCCGCGATGCTCGTCATGAGCTGATTGTGCGTTAAGCACGTCGCTGCCGCCACGGCAGCCCTGTTGAGCCGGGCGGCAGGAGGCCCGCCTTATGGCAGACGCCGCGGATGAAGGCAAATCCGGCACCGCTTCAGCGCGGCGCCAAGACCATGACCACCTGGCGGCCCTCGAAGCGCGGTTCCTGCTCGATCTTGGCGAGCTTCAAGGTGTCGCCCTTGACGCGGTCGAGCAGCTTGTAGCCGAGCTCCTGGTGCGCCATTTCGCGACCGCGGAAGCGCAACGTCACCTTGACCTTGTCGCCTTCCTCGAAGAAGCGCTGCATCGAGCGCATCTTCACGTCATAGTCGTGGTCGTCGATCATCGGCCGCAGCTTGACCTCTTTGATCTCGACGACCTTTTGCTTCTTGCGCGCTTCGGCGGCCTTCTTCTGCGCCTGGTACTTGTATTTGCCGTAATCGAGAATTTTGCAGACCGGCGGGGATGAATTGGGCGCGATCTCGACCAGATCGAGGCCGGCCTCCTGCGCCATAGCCAATGCGGCGGCAGTATCAGTGACGCCCTTGTTGGCGCCGTCTTTGTCGATGAGCTGGACCTCGCGGACGCGGATCTCCTCGTTAATGCGCGGCCCCTCCTTGGGAGCGGGCTGCACGCTTCTGATCGGGCGACGAATGGGTTTTGTCTCCTATGTCGTTGCAACAACAAGCCGGTCGTTCGGGCGGACCACGATGGCATGCATCCGCAACAGGTTCGACCGGCAACCGGAAAACATCGGTAGTTTCCGCGCATAAGTCAACGCCACAACGCGCATCGCGCACCGGCGCGATTTGTGGTGCATCATTGCAAGTCCGGCCGCCCGACTGATAGCGAGGGGTGCGAACGGAGCGCCGCACTCGAGACCGAGCCGCCGCCAGGGAATTCACCTGATGACCGATAACAGCCTGAAATTCCTGCAAATTGGTGAAGCAGGCGAGCGCCGTGCCATCGCCGTGCGGCAGCGCGACGGCGCCTTGCCGGGCCTGTTCTGGCTGTCCGGCTACAAATCCGACATGAAGGGCACCAAGGCGCAAGCGCTGGCGCACTGGGCCGAAGCGCAGGGCCGCGCCTGCGTGCGCTTCGACTATTCGGGCCACGGCGAATCGGGCGGCGCGTTCACCGACGGCACCATCGGGCGTTGGCTCGAAGACAGCCTCGCAGTGTTCGACGCCTGCTGCCGCGGTCCGCAGATTCTGATCGGCTCTTCGATGGGCGGCTGGCTGGCGCTGCTGACGGTGCGGGCGTTGAAGCAGCGCGCCGCGACCGCTCCGCCGTCGCCGGCCGGCGACGAGGTGCAGGCGGCGCCGGCTTCGGTGGCCGGCCTGGTGCTGATCGCGCCGGCGACCGACTTCACCGAGGAACTGATGTGGAAGCGCTTCACGCCGGCCATCAAAAGCGAGCTGGCAGAGAAAGGCGTTTGGGCGCGGCCGTCCGCTTATTCGCCGGAGCCGTATCTCGTCACCCGCCGCCTGATCGAGGAAGGCCGCAGCCATCTCTTGCTCGGCGGCATGATCGAAACCGGCTGCCCGGTCCGCATCCTGCAGGGCGTGGAAGATCCGGACGTACCGTGGCAGCACGCCGTCGAGCTGACGTCGCGGCTCGCCTGCGACGACGTCGTCCTCACCCTGGTCAAGGACGGCGACCACCGCCTGTCGCGGCCGGAGGACATCGAGCGCCTGCTCGGCGCCCTCGCCGAGTTTTAACCGGTGAAGTTGCCGATACTGCGCGGCGCCAACAAAAAGCGGGAGGCTCGAGGCCTCCCGCTTCATGATTCTGCAAATGCGCGAAGCGCGCTCAGATTGCGTGGTGGTGCATTCTTTCACCGCCGCGGCCAACGACCGTGACGTTCACGTGCGCCAGCCCCGAAAAGCCGATCGCATGGGCGGCAGCCGGCGTGAGGTCGATGATGCGGCCGCGCACGAACGGCCCGCGATCGTTGATGCGCACCACCACGGAGCGGCCGGTACGCTCGTTGGTGACCCGCACTAGGGTGCCAAACGGCAGTGAGCGATGGGCCGCGGTGAGGCCCCCCGCACTGGCATGTTCGCCGTCGGCGGTGCGGCCACCCGAGTAGACCGAGGCCAGTCCGGTCTGTGCCCAAGCAGTTATCGGTATAGCAATGATTGAAGCAGCAAGGGTTGAAGCATATGCGAGTTTTGTCAGGCTAAAACCTGCCATGATTGACCTGCTCTGTTGTTGCGGGGAGGTATAAATACGGCTCGTTGACTGGAGCCGAGGGCCCTAAGAACGATCGAATGTGTTCATTGTGCGGCGCAGCATGCCATTCATAGCCGTTCACACCTGTGTCGGATGTGAGACCTGTGCAACTATTTGATTTTGCGATGAAAATACTGCGGCGGTTCCGCTCGTATGCGCCAACGGAACCCTGGTATGCGCGGGGCGGGACGGAACTACATGGCCGATTTGGAGTTGTACGCCGGCCTTCAGGCGGCAGCGCTCGGCAGCTCGTAATCCTTGAAGCGGTCGCGCAACGCGGTCTTGCGAATCTTGCCGGTCGCGGTGTGGGGAATCTCGGTCACGAACGCCACGTCGTCCGGCATCCACCATTTGGCGACTTTGCCGTCGAGGAACGCCAACAGTTCGGCTTTGCCGGCCGACTGGCCCTCCTTGAGCACGACGATCAGCAGCGGCCGCTCGCCCCATTTCGGGTGCCGCACGCCGATGACCGCAGCCTCGGCGACCTTGGGATGGCCGACCGCAAGGTTTTCCAGATCGATCGATGAAATCCATTCGCCGCCGGATTTGATCACGTCCTTGGAGCGGTCGGTGATCTGCATGTAGCCGTGGCGGTCGAGGGTAGCGACGTCGCCGGTATCGAAGAAGCCCTCGTCATCGAGGATGCGGTCCCCTTCCTTGAAATAAGCACGCGCCACCGCAAGCCCGCGCACCTTCAGCCGGCCGAACGTCTTGCCGTCGCGCGGCAGTTCGCGGCCGGCATCGTCGGCGATCTTCATGTCGACCCCGAACGGCGCATGACCCTGCTTGACCTGCACGTCGAGCCTGGCCTCGCCGCTCAGGCCGGCATAGTCCGGCTTGATCGAGCCGAGCGTGCCGAGCGGGCTCATCTCGGTCATGCCCCAGGCGTGGCAGACCTCGACGTCGTACGCGTCCTGGAATTTCTGGATCATGGCGCGCGGGCAGGCCGAGCCGCCGATCACGACTTTGCGCAGGTATGGCAGCTTGAGATCGTGCTGTTCGAGATATTGCAGCAGCATCAGCCATACGGTCGGCACCGCCGCCGTGAACGTGATGCGCTCGCGGTCGAGCAACTCGTAGATCGAAGCGCCGTCGAGCTTGGCGCCGGGCATGACCAACGCGGCGCCGACCATCGGCGTGGTCAGGGCCAGGCCCCAACAGTTGGCGTGAAACATCGGCACCACCGGCAAGACGACGTCGCGCGACGACACGCCCATGGCGTCGGGCTGTGCCGACATCATCGAGTGCAGCACGTTGGAGCGGTGCGAATAGAGCACGCCCTTGGGATTGCCGGTGGTCCCCGAGGTGTAGCACATGCCGGCGGCGGTATTCTCGTCGAACAATGTCCAGGAAAAATCGCCGTCCACCTCGGCGATCCATTCTTCATACGGCACGGCGTTGCGCAGCGTTGTCGCCGGCATGTGCGCGGCGTCGGTCAGCAGCACGTAGCGCTCGATCGGCGTGAGCTTTTCCGCCAATTTTTCGATGAGCGGCACAAACGTCAGATCAAGCATCATCACGCGGTCTTCGGCGTGATTGACGATCCACGAAATCTGCTCGGGGAACAGCCGGGGATTGACGGTGTGATAGACCGCGCCGATGCCCATGATGCCGTACCAGGCTTCGAGGTGTCGCCAGGTGTTCCAGGCCAGCGTCGCGACGCGGTCGCCGAGCTTGATGCCGTCGCGTTCGAGCCGCTGCGCCAGCCGCAACGCGCGGGCGCGGACCGCGGCGTAAGTCGTGGCATGGAGCGGACCCTCGACCGAGCGTGAGATCACCGGCCGTTCGCCATGGTTGAGCGCGGCATGATCGAGGACGCGATGGCACAAGAGTTGCCAATCCTGCATCAGCCCGAGCATGGTTGGTCCTCCCGGAAGTTTGTTTTTCGGGCCGCCGGCGGCGACCGTCGCAAGGTTAGCCGCGCTTGCTGCCGATGCAAACGGACTTGTTGAAGCAGGCCGCCGCGAACTTTCCGCGATGCGGGCGCTTGAATGGCCGCGCGTCCCTTGGTCTAGTCCTCGCCCGATCTCGTCTCGGCGCGGCGGATGCCGCAAAATCCCGCCGCAATGGGCTTTAGGAGTCGGGAGCGTGACCTCCTACGGCAAAACCGTTCTTGTTCTGCTCGCCTGCCTTGGCGCGAGTGAGCTTGCCGCGGCGCAGCACGCGTCGGCGCGGCCGATGCAGCGGCCGCGGCCCGCGCAGGGCTATAGTCATGGCGCGCCGCCGATCGCTGTTCCGCAACAAACCGCGCCGCCGCAAGAAGCCTTCGCCTCCTTTCCCGAGCAGGAGGCAGCGCCGGCAGCGGCGCCATCGCCGTGCGACTTGCGGCTGGCGGAAATCGCCGGCTTTCGGCCGCTCGGCAAGCTGGTCGCGCCCGGCGAATGCGGCGCCGCGGACGCGGTGCTGCTGGAAGCTGTGACCTTGCGCGACAACAGCAAAGTCGCGATTGCGCCGCCGGCGACCTTGCGCTGTGAAATGGCGCAAGCCGTGGTGGCGTGGCTGCGCGACGACGTCGCGCCGGCGGCGCAAAAACTTGGCGCGCCGCTGCGGCGGCTCGACAATCTCGGCTCGTACGAATGCCGCGGCCGCGACCGGGTGCGCGGCGCGACCTTGAGCGAGCACGGCCGCGCCGATGCGCTCGACGTGCATGACTTTCGGCTCGGCAACGGCAGGATCATCGTGCTCGCCGATGCAAAAGCACCGAAGGAGTTTCGCGACGCCGTGCGCGACAGCGCCTGCGCGCGCTTTGCTACCGTGCTCGGTCCGGGCTCGGACGCCGAACATGGCGAGCACGTCCACATCGACCTTGAGGAGCGGCGCAACAACTACAAACTCTGCGAATGGGACGTGCGCGAGCCGGTGGAGGTGGCGGAAGGCACGCCGATTCCGATCGATGAAGTGCCGTTGCCGCGCCCGCGGCCGATCGACGCCGCTCGCCGATGGCGTTAGCCTTGGAATAATACCATTAGAGCTTATCTCGCTGAGATAGCACCACGTTCTCGTCATGCCCGGGCTTGACCCGGGCATCCATGCGGCCTCAACGCAGCATGGATTGCCGGGTCAAGCCCGGCAATGACGAATGAAGGAGCTCGATTCGATTACAGCGGAACGTGCTCTAGCTGCGAATGACCGGTGCAACCTTGGTCGCAAACAACTCGATCACGCGCGCCACATTGGCGAACGGCATGCCGCCGATATCGATCTGCGCGAGAAAGCGCTGATGACCGAACAGCTCGCGTTCATAGAGGATTTTATCGATGATCTGTTGCGGACTGCCGACGAAGATAGGGCCGTGCCGGCTCGCGCGCGCGTCATAATCGGCTCGCGTTATCGCTTGCGCCCGATATTGCGAGGGCGTGTGGGTGAAGAAATAGGCGGCGTAGTACGGATAGAACTCGTCGAGCGCATCTTGCGAGTTTTCCCGGATGTACATGTGGGTCGCCACACTGACTTTCAGGTCCGCGGCGCTGTGTCCGGATTGCAGGCCCGCACGACGGTAAAGATCGACCATTGGCGCCAGCTTTGCCGGCGGCAGGCTGATATTGGCGAGCGCCAATGGCAATCCGAACGCACCGGCGCGTTCGACGCTGCCCGCCGTGCCGCCGCTGCCGATCCAGACCGGCAGGCGGCTTTGCGCCGGGCGCGGCGGTATCGGGGCATCGTGCAGCGCCGGGCGGAAGCGGCCCTGCCACGTGACGCGCTCCGCGCCGTTGAGCTTGAGTAAGAGCTCAAGTTTTTCCTCGAACAGGTCGTCATAGTCGGCGAGATCGTAACCGAACAGCGGAAAGGATTCGGTGAATACGCCGCGCCCGGCGATAATCTCGGCGCGTCCGCCGGAGATGAGATCCACGGTGGCGAAATCCTCGAATACCGTCACCGGATCGGCCGTGCTCAGGATGGTGACGGCGCTGGCCAGGCGAACCCGTCGGGTTATCGCCGCGATGGCGGCCAACACGACGGCCGTGGCGGAGACCGCCATGTCCAACCGATGATGTTCGCCAACCGCAAAAACGTCGAGGCCCGACGTATCGGCAAGCTTGGCGGCGGCGAGTATTTCCGCCATCCGTTGTTCGGCGCTGATGGTCTTGCCGGTCTGTACGTCCGGCGTGAGATCGCCGAACGTGTAAAGCCCCAACTCGAACGCCTCGGCCATCGGGCCGTTCTCCTTCTGGCAGTATTGCGCTAAAACGATCGGCGCTGGCGAGATCGTAGCCGCTTCAATCAGAGCCTGGCGAGGGCGGCGGATTGGCAAGCCGCGCGCCTGTGCTATACCGCGCGCGAAAGGGACCGCCATGCCGCTCAGCAACCTTGCGACCCGCGACGTCGAGACGCTGGTGCACCCCTACATCAATCTCGCGGCGTTCCGCGACAACGGGCCGCTCGTCATCGAGCGCGGCGAGGGCGTGACCGTCTACGATTCCGACGGCAAGCCTTATATCGAAGGCATGGCCGGGCTGTGGTGCACGGCGCTGGGCTACGGCAACGAGGAATTGGTCGAGGCCGCGACCGCGCAGATGCGCAAGCTGCCGTTCGCCCATCTGTTCACCGGCAAGAGCCACGACCCGGCGATCGAGCTTGCGGAAAAACTGAAAGAGATCGCGCCGGTGCCGATCTCGAAGATCTTTTTCTGCAATTCCGGATCGGAAGCCAACGACAGCCAGGTCAAGCTCGCCTGGTATCTCAACAACGCGCTCGGCCGGCCGCGCAAGAAGAAGATCGTCAGCCGGATCAAGGCCTATCACGGCGTCACCCTGGTCGCCGCCTCGCTGACCGGGCTGCCCGGCAATCACCGCGATTTCGACCTGCCGCTGCCGGGCTTTTTGCACGCCGGCTGCCCGCATCATTACCGCTTTGCCCACGACGGCGAGAGCGAAGAGGACTTCGCCACGCGGCTCGCCGACGAGCTCGATGCGCTGATCGTCGAGGCGGGTCCGGACACAGTCGCGGCCTTCATCGCCGAGCCGGTGATGGGCGCCGGCGGCGTGATCGTGCCGCCGAAGACCTATTTCGAGAAGATCATGCGCGTGTGCATCAGGCACGACGTGTTCATGATCGACGACGAGGTGATCTGCGGCTTCGGCCGGCTCGGCACCATGTTCGGCTGCGACAAGCTCGGCTTTCGGCCGCAGTCGATCTCGATCGCCAAGGCGATGTCGTCGGCCTATCTGCCGATCGCCGGCGTCATGATTCCGGAAGTCATGTACCAGGCGTTGCTCGCCGAGAGCAAAAAGCTCGGCGCGTTCGGCCACGGCTTCACCTATGGCGGGCACCCGGTGGCTGCGGCCGTCGCGCTCAAGGCCATCGAGATCTATGTGCGCGACCGCATCGTCGAGAAGGCCGCCGCACGCGGCGTGCAATTCCAGGCGCGGCTCGCCGCGCTCGACGCGCACCCGCTGGTCGGCGAGGCCCGCGGCCTCGGGCTCATCGGCGGCGTCGAGCTTGTCGCCGACAAGAAGACCAAGCGGTCGTTCGCCCCGCAGCACGCCGTCGCCGCGCGGGCGGTGGCATTCGCCGAGGCCGAAGGCGTGATCGTGCGCTCGGTGATGGGCGACGTCATCACGCTGTCGCCGCCGCTCGTCATCAGCGCCGCCGAAGTCGACGCCCTGTTCGCGCGGCTCGCCCGCGCGCTGGACAAGACGTTGGATTGGGTGACGCGCGAGCGCTTGGCACAAGAGTGATTGCGACGGCGGGCTGGCGAGCCAAGCGGCGATATCGTCTCAGGGAACCAGCAGCACTTTGCCGACGTTGCGTCGATCCTGGACGAAGTGATGCGCTTTCGCAGCGTCATCGAATTTGAAGCTCGCGGCCAGCTTTGGCTTGATCACGCCCTTTGCCGCAAGTTCCAGCAACGCGTCGCCCCATTGGCGCAGGCGATCGATCTCGCCCCATAGGTGGCCGAGATTGACGCCGAACACGCCTTTGTTTGCATTCATCAGGCGCAGCGGATTGAACTGAAACCACGGCGTTTTGGCGAGCATCGAAACCAGCGACAAAAGACTTCGCTGCTTGCCGCTCGCCAGCGAAGAAGCGCCGAACATGGCCAGCCGACCAGTCGGCGCAAGCACGCGGTATCCTTTCTTCCATGACTCGCCGCCGACCGCGTCGAGGATCAGCTCGACGCCGCGGCCGCCGGTGATTTCGCGAGTCCGCGTCTCGAAATCTTCGGTGCGATAGTCGATGAGATGATCGACGCCCAACGCCCGCAATTCGCCGTGCTTGGCGGCCGACGCAGTGCCGATCACGCGCGCGCCGATATGCCTGGCGATCTGCGTCGCGGCAATGCCGACGCCGCCGCCCGCCGAATGGATGAGGACGGTCTCGTCTGCCTTGAGCGCGCCCATGACCACGACAAGCTGCCAGGCGGTAAAGTAGTTGACCGGAATGGCGGCGCCCTCGAGCGCCGATAGCGCCGCCGGCCGCGGGAAGACTTGCTTGAGCGGCGCGCAAACCACGTCGGCATATCCGCCAAAGCGGGTCATGGCGATGACGTCTCGTCCCATCCAGCTCTGGTCGACGCCAGGGCCGACGACATCGATCCGACCACCGACTTCATAGCCGGGCACGACCGGAATGGGCGGCAAATCCGGATATACGCCCATGCGTCCCATGATGTCGGCGAAATTGATTCCGCTCGCCTCGACACGGATGCGGACCTCGCCGGCCCCGGGCGCGGGATCGGGGGCTTCCCTGACTTGCAGCACTTCCGGCGGGCCGGCGCGTGTAATCCAAATTTGTCGCACAGCAATGACTCCCCGCGCCTCGGCGCCGTCGATCAATGGGATGCATTCAACTTATAACCTTATTTGCAAAGCGGCAATTCGAGTCCGCATGAATACGCGTTGTCGTTCTCGCGATGCGGTTTTTTGCATCCGAGGTTTGCGGCACGGCACGGAAAAAAACGCCGCGCGTTTTTGATCGCGTCACGCCGAAGTTTTAAGACCGGGCGGTAGGACCGGCTTCGGCTCGATCACGCTTGGCGCACTGTAGCGCACTGTAGGGTAGGCAAAGGCGCGAAGCGCCGTGCCCACCTTTAGGCAATCTCGTCTGAAAACCGGTGGGCTTCGCTGCGCTCAGCCCACCCCACCCCACCCCACGAACTAACCCCTACGCGGCGCATTGTGGACAAGATCAATCTTCCGTCAGCCCGCAAATGGTACGCGGAGTCCGTGGACTCATCGGCGGCCGTCATGATGCCATTCCGGAGTGGCTGGCAGGGAACAGAAAGCCGTCAAGGTGGCATTCGGCGCGCGGGTTCGGCAGCTTCGCCAAGCAGCGCGCATTTCGCAGGAAGAACTGGCCGCGATCGCGGACCTCGACCGCAGCTACATAGGCGGTGTCGAGCGCGGCGAGCGCAATATTAGCCTTATTAACATCCACAAAATCGCTCGAGCGCTGAGAGTCAAGCCCGAACTGCTATTCAAAGCGGCGTCCGATAGCGCTCCTTGAGCGCAAGTTGGTCCAATCCGTAGGCCCGAGCGAAGCGTAATCCGCCACTCCGTAGGCTTGATTCCTTTTGGCGATGGTACTTATAGTCCTCATTGGTTTTAGAGGACCAAACGTCCGAGCCGAATCCGGTACCCCGTGCCCACACGTCTTCATTCGCAGCGCGTGCTTCGCCGCGCTCGGCCCGTAGGATGGGTTGAGCGGAGCGAAACCCATCGTGCGGCGTTGCGGTCGGATGATGGGTTTCGCAAGGGCTCAACCCATCCTACGAGCTTTACGCTTGCTGACGGCTATCGCCGCAGCCGCAGCGGGCCGTGGTCGAGGCGTTCGCCGCTGGCGGCGAATTCGTTTTCGAGACGGCGCCGCACGGCCGCGATGGCTTCGGTTTCGATCCAATTGGCCGTAGTGCGGTTGTCCTCTCCGGCGAGGAAGGCGATCGCCTCCTTCAGGTCGGTGTGCAGCCTGATCGTCACGCGCGCGGTGCGCCACCGCGACTCCAAGGTCCGCTGCCGCTCGGGCTGCCGTTCGCGCTTCCGTTTCCCAGCCATTTACCGCGCTCGATGGTTGTGCTTTAATGCGATGGCAGCCCATTGACACCTATGGGCAGCCCACGAAAGATTTGCTCAGGATTCGACCTGAATCGCCGCACCATGTCTACGCTGCAGAAGTTGGTTTGTCGTGTCAGGAGCCGGCGATGACGGCTCCGAAAAACCGCCACTACGCCAAGCACATACGCGCGTTGAGGGAGGCCATCCTGTGGGAGATCGGGCTGGCGCTCGAAGCGCAAAACATAGCGGACGAAGCCGCCGGCGCGGTCGTCGGGGAGCCGGTCGAAACCCTGAGAAACCCGCTGCGCGGCCGGCAGGCACCCTACGACATCGTCCGCCTGATGCGGGCGCTGGCGCGGCTCGGCGTGCCGGTCAGCCTGTCGGTGACGCCGGCGTCGACCATGCTGCGCGCCGGCGAGCGCAAGACGGTCATCCGGTACCGTGAACAGGCCGCGGGTCAACGTTGACCCTCATCCTGAGGTGCGCGCCAAAGGCGCGCCTCGAAGGATGAGGCCGAGGCGATGGGCATCGGCGCCGGCGGAGCAGCGGCCAGGAGCACCTCGCGCACTCGTGAGTGCGTCTTAACCCTTCGGCGGCGCGGGTGGGTTATGGCTGGCGCGCTGTGCTAACGATGCGCCGATCCTGCGCTCCCGCGAATCCATGAGGCCCATGCTTCCCGACGATGCCGAGCCGCGCCGCGCTGCGGCGGCGCAAGAGGCCGACCAGCCGCCGGCGTTTATGAAAGGACGCCTGACGCGGCGGCGCGTTGTGTTGGGCGGGGCGGCATTTTTGGGCGCCTCCACCGCCAGCACCGCGGTTTATGCCGCTGGGGTCGAGCCGCAGGGGCTGGTCGTCACCCGCTATGCGCCGGCGCTGCGCGGCTGGCCGGCCGGCCGGCGCCTCAGCATCACGGTGATCGCCGACCTGCATGCCGGCGGGCCCGACATGCTGGTGACGCACGTGCGCCACGTGGTCGACACGGCGAATGCCTTGCGCTCGGATATCATCGTGCTGCTTGGCGATTACGAGGCCAGATACGAATTCCCGACCGCGCGCATGCCGCCCGAATTGTGGTCGGCCGAGCTTGCGCGGCTTACGGCGCCGCTCGGCGTTTGGACGGTGCTCGGCAATCACGATTGGTGGCACGACCACGCAATGGTGCGCCGCGCGCTTGCCGACGCCCATATTCCGGTACTCGAGAACAACGCCATGCTGCTCGGCGCGCCGGGCCAGAAATTCTGGCTCGCCGGCATCGGCGATCAGCTCGCCTTTCCGCTCGGCCACCACCGCTATCGCGGCGTCGACGACCTGCCCGGCACGTTATCGCAAATCCGCACCGACGATCCGGTCGTGCTGTTGGTACACGAGCCCGATATTTTTACCCGCGTGCCGGCGCGCGTCGCGCTGACCTTGGCCGGACACACCCACGGCGGCCAGATCCGGCTGCCGCTGGTTTGGCCGCTGTTCGTGCCGTCGAAATTCGGCGCGCGCTTCGCCTATGGGCATATCGTCGAGGACGGCAGGCACATGATCGTGTCGGGCGGGCTCGGCACCAGCATCATCCCGGCACGGCTCGGCGTGCCGCCGGAGATCGTCCAGGTGCGCCTCGGGGCGTGAGCCAAAATGTTCACCGTCATCCTGAGGTGGCCGCGAAGGATGCGGCCGAGGTGCCAATCGAAATCGGGCCTTGCCCGATTTCGGAAGGTCAGTGTCCAAACCGGCTAAAGCCGATTTGGCTGCCGTTGTCCTTCGAGGGCCCGCTGCGCTCGCACCTACAGGATGACGGATATGAATCACGCCCTAGTGTCAAAACAAAACGGCGCCGACAAAGCGGCGCCGGTTCAATCTGATTCGGTCAGCCGGATTGGTTCAGTAGGACGTCTCCGCCTCGGGCGCGGACGCCACGTGGGGCGCAAACGGCTCCGTCTGATTGTGCGGCGCCAGCACCACCACAATGGTGCCGATCTTCACCCGGTTGTAGAGGTCGATCGCGTCCTCGTTGGTCATGCGGATGCAGCCGGAAGAGATGGCCTGGCCGATATATTCCGGCTGATTGGTGCCGTGGATGCGGTAGAGCGTGTCCTTGCCGCCGGAATACATATAGAGCCCGCGCGCGCCCAGCGGATTATGCGGGCCGCCGGTGACGAAAGCCGGCAGCGGCCCGAGCCGCGCCTGTTCGCCGGCGGTCGGCACCCAGGCCGGCCATTCTTCCATGCGGCCGACCTTGGCGATGCCGCTCCAGGCCTGCGCCTCCTCGCCGACCGCGATGCCGTAGCGGATAGCCTTGTTGTTCGGCAGCACGTAGTAGAGGAACTTGTTGTCGGAATCAATGACGATCGTGCCGGGCGCTTCCTTGCGGTCGTACGAGACAATGTGGCGCTTGAACTGCTCGGGGATCGCGGCCTGCGCATAGGGCAGGTTCGACATCAATTGCTTGTCGCGTGCGGTCCAGCCTGCCTGGCTGGTCGGCGCCAGCGTCTCCTCCATGCAGCCGCCCAGCATCAGGCCGATGATGACGAAAATGACCGCGCGCATGCCCATGAGATTACCTGCCGTTCCCTGCTACTCCAACGTCCGATTCCGACGATATCTAGCGGACTCGCTGCCGCCACGCTAGCCGTGATCGCGGTAAACGATCACAGTCCGGCCCAGGTGTTGCAGGAATGCCGCACTCGCCGTCAATTCCATTGGATAACCGGCGAATTTTCGGCACGAACCCACAGGCACTCGGACGGCCGCCAGTGTCCCGGAGATCGATTAAGCGAGGGTTTACTGCAAGCGGCAAGACGTCGTTTACCACCGCTCCGGCATTGCTGCGCGGCGGAAGCGGAAATGTCACGACGGCGGTCGATTTGCCGCCCATTTCCGCCGCACTGGCCGACTAGGCATCGGCCCATCGCTCATGGGAACGGAACCGGTACCGAGAATGAGAGACGCTGCTGCCGAAACGGCCAAGAAAACCTTGCAGAAAACCTTGCAGAAAACCGCGCAAAAGACCGTCGTCGCCAAGGATAGAGCGAAGGACAGAGCGAAGGACACCGCGCTGCACCGCCGCTATGGTGCGATCGGCATATCAGCCGTCGCCGCCGCGGCGCGCTATCAGGGCGCGGCCAAGAATCCGGCCTACGCCCCGGTCGTGAACGCCTGGTACGAGCCGGCCGACGAAGCGGCGTAGGCGGCAGGCAGGAGGCGGAATCCCCAATCGGAAGCCCTCCAGGCTCCCATTGCCGATTTCCGACGTCACATTTCCGGCCGCAAATTTCTGGCTTCCGGCTTCTGATCCCGCGCGAGCCACGCCTCGGACGCGGCGAGAACCGCCACGACGACGCCGATGGCCACGTCGATGGTCATGGCCTGGCTGTCCTGGAAGGCGAGCAGCCAGGGCGCTACGATCAGCGCCAAGCCGGCGACCAGCATGAGCCATTCCTCCCAGATCGCAAACGCGGCGAGCGCCGCGATCGACAGCACGGCGATGATGATGCCGACGATCGAGGCGGTCTGCCATGGCGCGCCGCCGGACAGATCGAACAGCCATGGCGAAAAAAACAGCACCACGGCGAGCGACAGGTTCACCACGTCGCAGAGCCGCAAGTTACACCACTCTTCCATGACACCCTCTCCGACAGGGACGACGGACGCTGTCAGTCGTACGGCTATCGGTCATGTGCTTAGGCGCAGACACGGCCGCCGCGTCGGCGCAGCCCGATATTCGCAGAACCGAACGCGGCGGCTTTGGTTCCGCTGCAGCC
>JASHPU010000096.1 GCA_030037885.1 Xanthobacteraceae bacterium
GCAGTCGTTCCGCTGGCGTGAGCATCCCCGTAGCGCATCGAACATTCGGTGCGAGCGGCGCCTCAGCATGGACCACCGGGTCAAGCCCGGTGGTGACGAGAGAGGAGGTTCGGCGCCTAAGTTTTGTCCGACGCGCTGAGCCTCTCTTTCGTCATTGCCGGGCTTGACCCGGCAATCCATGCAGTCGTTCCGCTGGCATGAGCAATCCCCGTAGCGCATCGAACATTCGGTGCGAGCGGCGTTTGCTGACGCATTGGTGGGAAACAGCATCGTACCCCGGATTTCGTTTCACTCAATCCGGGCTGCTACCGCCTGCTCGCGTACTTGATTTGTTCCCTCAAGTAAGAGGCGGCCTTCGCGGCCGCCCACAACTTTTTAGCTGCACCCCGTCGTGGACCCGCACGTATCGCACTTCAGACACGTGCCGTTGCGCACCAGCGTGAAGTTGCCGCAACTGTCGCAGGCTTCGCCTTCGTAGCCTTTGGCCTTGGCTTCGGCGCGGCGTTCGGCGGCGACGGCTTTGGCGTAGGCGCGGGTCTCGGTGAGCTGCTCGAGCGCTTGCGCGGGCGAGAGTTTTTGCTCCGGCGCGGCTTTGAGCGCCGCGGTGCCGGCGATTTCGGCGCGCGGGGGGGCGGCGGAGAAGGCGGTGATTTTGGCGCCGCCGCCGACGGCCCCACCCCGGCCGCCTTCGGCGGCCGACCCTCCCCCTGCAGGGGAGGGTGAAGAGGCGGCGTCGCCGCGCTCGCCGGCGCTGCGCTCGCCGGCACTGCGCTCGCCGCCGCCTTGCATGATTTTCAGCCGGTCGGTGCGCGAGCGGGTGAGGCCCTTGGAGACGTAGCGCGCGTCGGGCGAGAGCCTGCCTTCGGACACGCCCTTGCCGAGCGCATCGAACCCTTCGCCGGAGGGATCAACGTGGGCGAGATCGAAGCGCTCCATGTAGCTCACCGCCAGCTCGCGGAACACGTAGTCGATGATCGAGGTGGCGTATTTGATCGAATCGTTGCCCTGCACCGGGCCGGACGGCTCGAAGCGGGTGAAGGTGAAGGCATCGACGTATTCGTCGAGCGGCACGCCGTATTGCAGGCCGAGCGACACCGCGATGGCGAAATTGTTGAGGAGCGAGCGCAGCGCCGCGCCCTCCTTGTGCATGTCGATGAAGATTTCGCCGAGCCTTCCGTCGTCGTATTCGCCGGTGCGCAGATAGACTTTGTGGCCGCCGACCACGGCCTTTTGGGTGTAGCCCTTGCGCCGGTCGGGCATGCGCTCGCGCTCGCGCATGACCACGATGCGCTCGACGATTTTCTCGACCACCTTCTCGGCGAGCCCCGCCGCGCGCGCCGGCGCCGGCTTCTCCAGGAACGCTTCGATGACGTCGTCGTCCTCGGCCTCGTCGGCGATGAGTTGGCTTTGGAGCGGCTGCGACAGTTTCGAGCCGTCGCGGTAGAGTGCGTTGGCCTTCAGTCCGAGCCGCCAGGACAGCAGATACGCCTGCTTGCAATCCTCGACCGTCGCCTCGTTCGGCATGTTGATGGTCTTGGAAATGGCGCCGGAGATGAACGGCTGCGCCGCCGCCAGCATGCGGATGTGGCTGTCGACGGAGAGGAAACGCTTGCCGGTGCGGCCGCACGGATTGGCGCAGTCGAACACCGCATAGTGCTCGGGTTTGAGATGCGGCGCGCCTTCGACCGTCATGGCGCCGCAGACGTGGATGTTGGCCGCCTCGATCTCGCGCCTGGTGAAGCCGAGATGGGCAAGGAGATCGAAGGTCGGCGCAGCGAGATCGGCCGCGGCGACGCCGAGCTGCTCGGTGAGGAAGTCGGCGCCCAAGGTCCACTTGTTGAAGGCGAATTTGATGTCGAAGGCGGTCGGCAGTGCCTTCTCGATCTTTTCGATCGCCGCGTCGTCAAAACCCTTGGTGCGCAGCGAGTCGTGATTGATCGCCGGCGCCTCGGCGAGCGAGCCACTACCCCTTGAACCATGGCCGACCGCATAGGTGACGATCTCGGCAATCTCGTTATCGCCATAGCCGAGCACGCGCAGCGCTTCGGGCACAGCGCGATTGATGATCTTGAAATAGCCGCCGCCGGCGAGCTTCTTGAATTTCACCAGCGCGAAATCGGGTTCGATGCCGGTGGTGTCGCAATCCATGACGAGGCCGATGGTGCCGGTCGGCGCCACCACGCTCGCCTGCGCATTGCGGTAGCCGTGCCGTTCGCCGAGCGCGAGCGCGCGGTCCCAGGCGAGCTTGGCGTGCTCGGAGAGCCGCTTGTCGGGGACGGCCTTGTGGTCGAGCGGTACCGGCGGCGTGCTCATCTCTTCATAGCCGGTGCGCGCGCCATGGGCGGCGCGGCGGTGATTACGCATGACGCGCAGCATCACCTCGCGGTTCTCGGCAAAACGCGGGAAGGCACCGAGCTCGGCCGCCATTTCCGCCGACGTGGCGTAGGAAATGCCGGTCATGATGGCGGAGAGCGCGCCGCAAATGGCGCGGCCGGCGTCTGAATCGTAGGGGATTCCGGACGACATCAGCAGGCCGCCGACATTGGCGTAGCCCAGGCCCAGCGTGCGGAAATCGTAGGAGCGCTGCGCAATCTCCTTCGAGGGGAATTGCGCCATCAGCACCGAGATTTCGAGCACGATGGTCCACAGCCGCACCGCGTGCTCGTAGCCTTCGACATCGTACCCCCTCCCTAACCCTCCCCCGCTTGCGGGGGAGGGAACATGAATTGACCCTCCCCCGCTTGCGGGGGAGGGAAGGGTGGGGGCTGGGCCGGCCGCAGGCCGGAGCCCGGAATCCATAACCACCGGCGCCGGGCTTATGGATTCCGGGTTCGCCGCTGCGCGGCGCCCCGGAATGACGGCAGGTGGCTCGTGGAATGCCAAGAGATTGATCGACGCCAGATTACACGCGGTGTCGTCGAGGAACATGTATTCCGAGCACGGATTGGAGGCGATGATCGGCCCCGACGCCGCGCAGGTGTGCCAGTCGTTGATCGTGGTGTGGAATTGCAGGCCGGGATCGGCGCTGGCCCAGGCGGCGTGACCGATCTTCTCCCACAAGTCGCGCGCCTTCACGGTCTTGGCGATCTTTCCCGGCTTGGTGCGCCAGAACAAATCCCAGTCGCGGTCGGCTTCGACGGCTTTCAGGAATTCGTCGGCGACGCGCACCGTGTTGTTGGAATTCTGCCCGGACACGGTCAGATAGGCTTCCGAATCCCAATCGGTGTCGTAGATCGGGAAGGCGATGTCGGTATAACCCTGCTTGGCGAACTGAATGACGCGCCGGATGTAATTGTCGGGCACGTGGTTGCGCCGCGCCGCCTTGATCTCGCGGCGCAGCACCGGGTTCTTTTCCGGGTCGAAGCAATCGTCGCCGGAGCCCTCGCAGTTCACGCAGGCCTTGAAGATGGCGCGCAGGTGTCTTTGATTGATCTTGGAGCCGGTGACGAGGTTGGCGACCTTCTGCTCCTCGATCACCTTCCAGTCGATGAACTGCTCGATGTCGGGATGGTCGGCGTCGAGAATCACCATCTTGGCGGCGCGCCGCGTGGTGCCGCCCGACTTGATGGCGCCGGCGGCGCGGTCGCCGATCTTCAAGAAACTCATCAGGCCGGACGACTTGCCGCCGCCGGAGAGCTTTTCGCCTTCGCCGCGCAGTTTGGAAAAATTCGAGCCGGTGCCGGAGCCGTATTTGAACAGCCGCGCCTCGCGCACCCACAAATCCATGATGCCGCCCTCGTTGACGAGGTCGTCGGCGATCGACTGGATGAAGCAGGCGTGCGGCTGCGGATGCTCGTAGGCGGTGGCGGACTGCTTGAGTTCGCCGGTCCGGTCATCGACGTAGAAGTGGCCCTGGCTCGGGCCGTCGATGCCGTAGGCCCAGTGCAGGCCGGTGTTGAACCATTGCGGCGAGTTCGGCGCCACCATCTGCATCGCCAGCATGTAGCGGTGCTCGTCGAAGAACGCCTGGGCGTCTTCTTCCGACGAGAAATAACCGCCCTTCCAGCCCCAATAGGTCCAGGTGCCGGCGAGCCGGTCGAATACCTGCTTGCAGGAATGTTCGCCGATAGAGCGCTCGGCTTCGGGCAGTTCGGCGAGCGCCGCTGCATCGGCGACGCTGCGCCACAGCCAGGACGGAACGCTTTCCTCCTCGACCTTCTTGCGGCGCGCGGGCACGCCGGCTTTGCGGAAATATTTTTGCGCCAGCACGTCGGAGGCGACCTGCGACCACTGGTCGGGCACCTCGACGTCGTCGGCATGGAAGACGATCGAGCCGTCCGGATTGCGGATTTCGCTCGTGGTCAGGCGAAATACGATGTCCGCGTAGGGCGATTGCCCGGCTTTGGTGAAACGTCGCTCGATCCGCATTTTTTGGCCCCTTTCCGTCCTTTGCTCCTTAGCCGGCGGCTCAAGCGGAAGCCCGCTCCAAATATAAGCCGCCGACGGCTTTCCCGCGATGCGGACCGAGCGCAAGCCAAGTCGCATCCCAGCCGCATCCCGCTTACTCCTGTCGGCTCCGACACCCACCCAGGTCCGGCTGAAAGAACCGGATCTTCGTTGCGACGCGCCCGGGCGGCTTCCGCAAAGGGGCGACATGGTCCCACGCGCGCACCGCAAGCGGCGCGCGGCCGTCCCCCAAAACCCTTTGTGGAGAGCCCGGCGGACTCGAAGCTACCCGCGCGCCGAACTTTTGAAGGCTAGGCCAAGCCCGGCGCGCGCGTCAAGCCTTAGTATGAAAACCTGAATCAACCGCTAAATGTGGGGATAGCGGGGACGAATCGCCAGCCGCCACCCAAGTATCGGAGATTCGTGAGGAATCCCCAAGTCATCCAGAGCGGGCGATTGGCATTTTCAACCCGATAAGCCGCATTGCTGCGGTCCGGACCGGCTGCCGGCGCCGAGATTCTTCAGTAGCCGATCGGACATTCGGGGCAGGCGGCAAAGCCGGTCCGTCACGCTTCTGTCACGCAGCGGCGCGGGTTTTTCGCCGATTCTGAGTGAAACGGCTCGAAAAAATCGGCCTTTGCGCCCTCAAGCACGCCGAAGGCACCATGTAACCCATTGAATTTCCATGTCGAAATCGGTCGATTCGGAATGGCCACCGGCGGACGACGAGTCCTGCCGCCACCGCTCATTCCCGCGCAAGCGGGAATCCAGTGGAACGTGAGAGCTGGCCCGCAAGTCCTGCTGGGTCCCCGCTTTCGCGGGGACGAGCGGAATGTGTGATGTATTCCGCTCATTCCCGCGAAAGCGGGAATCCAGTGGAACGTGAGAGCTGACTCGCAAGTCCTGCTGGGTCCCCGCTTTCGCGGGGACGAGCGGCTAAGACTACCGGCGAAGATGCGCCTCGATCTGGTCGATCGGCTCCTTGGTGAGGTCCTTATCGAGTTCGGCAACGATCTTGGCTTTGACGTCGGCATGAAAAGCGTGCCGCAGCTCGGCGAGCGTTTTGGGCGGCGCGGCGACCAGGATCGCGGGCACGGGGCGGCTGCGCACGACGTCCTCCAGGATGGCGGCGACCCGCTCGGCGAAGCGCTGCTCTTCGAGGTGGTGCCAATCGGTTTCTTCCATGCTGCTCCTTCGCGGCGATCCGGCGGCCGCAAAGCCGCGGCCCGGTCTGTCGGTGCCTTGCTCGCGGGTCGGCGGATTATCGTCCTTGAACACCTGTTCGGTGCGCAGGTCCGGCGCTTGCTCGTCGCCGGCGTTGCGCAGAAACAGCGCCCTGCGCCCGTCACCGATAAACACCAGCGCGTCGTGCGGCAGCTTGGTCATGCTGATCACTCCGGTTGTCCAATGCGCGCGCCCGACGCCGGTTCCGGGCAGCGCTTGATTCGGCGGCCGATCGGGCGTTGAATTTCGCTTGCGCCGCGGCGGCTTTTCACAACAGCGAACAGGGCCGCGACGTCGGGGAGGAAATGTCATGACCGCCATCGAACGGCGCGCCTTCGTGCAAGGCGCGGGGCTTGGCACGCTTGCCTTCGTGGTCGGCGGCGCCGAAGTGCTTTTGACGCCGCGGCAGGCGCACGCGGAGCGCGTGCCGCTGCGCACCCTTTCCGCCGACCAGGCGGCGACGCTCGATGCGCTCGGCGAAACGCTGGTGCCCGGCGCCAAAGAAGCCGGCATCACGCAGTTCGTCGATCAGCAGATTTCTGGTCCGCCCGAACAGGCGCTGCTGCAGGCGCGCATCCTCAACGTCCGCCCGCCGTTTGCCAATTTCTATCGCGCCGCACTCGGCGCGGTCGATGCCGCGAGCACCAAGAATAAAGGCCGCAAGTTCGCCGCGCTGTCGGCCGCCGAGCAGCACGATTTCGTCGGAGGGATGCGCGTCAACACGATCGACGGCTGGCAAGGGCCGCCGTCGCCGTTCGTCTTTGCCGTGTTGCGCAGCGATGCGGTCGACGTGGTTTACAGCACCATGGAGGGCTATGCCGCGCTCGGCATTCCCTACATGCCGCACATCGCCCCGACGCAGAAGTGGTGAGGAGGCAGCCATGGCTAATGAAAAAACGGCCAATGAAAAAATCGATGTCGTCGTGGTCGGCTCCGGCGCCTCGGGCTCGACCTATGCGGCCGTGCTCGCCAAAGCCGGCAAAAAGGTCGTGGTGCTCGACAACGGGCCGGAGTGGAAACTCACCGATCTGATCAGCTCCGACATTTGGGGCCGGCGGCTCAAACCCGCCGGCGGGCCGATCCTGCTCGGCGGCAAGAATCCGTTCGCCTATGCCAATCAGGGCGCTTATGCGGTCGGCGGCGCGGCGCTGCATTATTTCGCGCAATTCCCGCGCTACCTGCCGACCGATTTTCGGATGAAGAGCGAGCACAATCGCGGCCACGATTGGCCGATCGCCTATGAGGACGTGGCGCCGTTCTACGACAAGGTTGCCGCCGACATCGGCGTGTCGGGCGACGCCAAGGCGGAAGAACAATGGCGGCCGCCGGGACAGCCGTATCCGATGCCGCCGATGAAAACGTTTCCGGCCGGCGAAGTCTGGCGGAAGGGCGCCGCAGCCACCGGCATCCACCTGATCCCGATGGCGAACGGCATGAATTCGACAATGTTCAAGGGCCGCGACGCCTGCATCTACGACGGCTGGTGCGCCGTCGGCTGCCCGATCGGCGCGCTCGCCAATCCGCTGGTGACGTATCTCGGCGAGGCTCGCAAGGCCGGCGCCGAGGTGCGGGGCCTGAGCAACGTCACGCGCGTGCTCACCAACGCGGCCGGCACCCGCGCGACCGGTGTCGAATATTATGACGCCAACAAGGAGCGCCAGGTGCAGGAGGCGAGCGTCGTCGTGCTCGCCGCCTGGTCGGCGCAGAACCCGCGCATCCTGCTCAACTCGGCGACCGACAAGCACCCGAAGGGCCTTGCCAATGCCAACGATCTGGTCGGCAAGTTCATGATGACCCATCACATCGCCGGCACCTGGGCGCTGTTCGACGACGACATCACGCCGCATCTGGGCACCGTCGGCGCGCAGTTCATGTCCTATGATCGTTACGCCAAGACCAGCTATCCGGGCGCGTTCGGCTCCTCGTTCATCGCCGCCGGCACTTCGCACAAGACCAGCGATTATGCGCTCGCCCGCGGCGATCTGTTCGGGCCGGAGCTTGCCGCCTTCATGAAGCGCGCCGCGCGTGGGCTCACCCACCTGACGATCTTCGGCGAAGATTTGCCGCAGCTCGAAAACCGCATCGAGCTCGTCAGCGACAAGGACGAGTACGGCCTGCCGATGGCGCGGCTCATTCACAGTTTCGACGGCGACGCCGTGGCGCTGTGGAACGCCAATTTCGAGCAGGGGGTCAAGATCGCGAAGGCGACCGACGCCAAGGAATCATGGCCCGGCAAAGGCCCGGTGATGCCGACCGCGCACCTGCACGGCGGTGCCATCATGGGCACGGATCCGTCGAACTCGGTGACCAACAGCTACGGCCAAACCCACGAGGTCGCCAATCTGTTCATGGCCGGCCCCTGCATCTTCCCGACCGAAGGCGCCTCGAACCCGACCTACACCATCTTCGCCACCGCGCTGCGCGGCGCCGAACATTTGGCGGCGCATTGGGGGAGCGTCGCGGGGTAACAGGAAGGAGCCGCCATGAGCTTTTACGAGAAGGGCCCTGTTCGCATCCATTTCCAGGAGGAAGGTTCCGGCTTCCCGTTGCTGATGATTGCCGGCGGCGGGCTGAATTCCACCATCGCAAATCTGTCCGCGCCCTATTGCCCCTTCGAGGCGATGGATGAGTTCAAGTCCGAATACCGCTGCATCGGCGCCGACCTTCGCAACGCCAATGGCGGCCAGTCCACCGGTCCCCTCGAGATCGATCGCCCCTGGGATTCTCATACCGACGACCATCTCGCCCTGATGGATCATTTGCGCGTCGGCAAATTCATGGTGCTCGGATTTTGCATCGGCGGTCCCATGATCTGGAATTTGTTGAAGCGTGCGCCCGGCCGAATCGTTGCGGCCGTGCTGGCGCAGCCGTCCGGCTCGCGGCCCGAGATGCGCGATTTGTTCTATAACAACAACATGAAGGGCTGGGCGCCGGAGCTGGTGAAGCGAAGGCCCGACATCACGATAGAGCAGGCGGAAAAATTCCTGACCAGGATGTATCGCAGCAACCCCGACTTCGTGTTCACGGTGACGCGCGATTTCGTCCGCAACTGCCGGACGCCGGTGCTGATCCTGCCCGACGACGTCCCGTCGCATCCTTATGCGATTGCGATGGAGGCGGCGATGCTGGCGCCGAACGCAGAGGTGAGCATGTTCCCGTGGAAGGAGCCCAAGGAGCGGATTTCGCTCGCGGTGCGGCAGATCCGCTCCTTCCTGCGCGCCCACCGGCCCGCGGCGGCGTGAAGGTGTCGTTGCACCAAACGCCAACTTTTCGAGGGATAAGCGGACGTCGCCGGAGGCGGTGTCAAATTTCCGATTCCGACCCCAAGCAAACATCAGCTTGTTGAACGATCCAAACCAAAATATGGTAAAATAAATGTCATTTGCATTACTTAAGATTCTAAGCTCGTTTGACTCGGCTCTGTCTTTCATCGCGTGCCGGGCGAGCGGATGAATAGAGAGCGTCTATCAGCGGGTTGCTCCAATGTCTGCATGCGCCACGCCCCGCCGAATTGCCGTTAACGGTCATCTCACGCGCCTTGCATCCGCAATGATGCTGTTGGTGCTCGTATGGCCGGGACCGCTTACGGCGCAGGTGGCGCCGACCGATATTGCTCAATCGGACCTCGTCAAGAGGTCCGTCATCGAGCAATCGACCATTCTAGCCGGGTTCGTCCGTATTTGTCTATATGAAGAAGGGCGACTACGATCGGGCAATTGACGACTTCGACCGGGTGCTGCGGACCGATCCACGGTACGAGAAGGCAATCCGCAGCCGAGCCGAGGCAGTCAAGGCGAAGGAAAATTCCGTGCAACCGAACGCCAAGGTCGCGACGGCCGAGGCATTGTCCCTCCCGGCGACTTCCGACCAACAAGCCGCTTACTGTCTGGAGGCAAGCTTTGGCTTCGCCCAGCGGCTGACCAAGCTCGTGGAAATTCTCCGGGCCAATCGCGACAAGGGTCAAGCACTGCTCGACGGAGCGAATACGTCGCCGAACGACAAAGCGCACCTCATCGCGCAGATTACGGCGCTGAATAACAGTATCGCGTCAAATGATGCAAAGCGGGCATCTTGGGCAGCCAACGCGAGCGTGTTTGCAACCTACCTGCAAAGACGCAATGTGTTCGCGAAGGACCCTAACACGATCGCATTGATGTCCGGCCAGGTGAGGAAGCAGCAGGAAGCCGTGCACGATATCTATAGCGCATGCTTGCGTGCTTGTGCGCCCAACGACGTGTCATGCAAGAGCGCGTGCGATAAACAGGCAAACAGTTCAGATGCCAACATGCGCATGCAACGCTGCTCCGATATAGTCGCTAATTTCAAATAGGAAAGCTTGGCTTCTGTCCGGCACCATACCCGGTTTTCCAAATGTCCGGTCAAAACATCAGCGTTTCGGAGCGTCAAAAAAATCGATGCGAATAACCTCTATCGGACATCGGCGTGCCTATGTTTCGACGCCGTGGCGCTGTGGAACGCCAATTTCGAGCAGGGGCTGAAGATCGCGAAGACGACCGACGCCAAAAAATCGTGGCCGGGCCGCGCAGTTCCACCGCAACAGGTTCATGGCACGGCCGCAACCACCATGACTTCAACGAGCATCCCAGGTCGCCAAAACTCGGTCGTGAGGCAAGCCCGCGCCGGAGGATTTGCTGGATCGACCCATTCGTTCCAAACCGAATTGTGATCTTCGAACAACCGCATATCAGCGATCCAGACCTGGGCGCTTAGTAGGTGTGCTTTGTCGGTTCCCGCGAGATTGAGAAGCTCGTCAACACGTCGCAGCACTTGAGCAGTCTGGATTTTGATATCGCCGGCAATCGGGTTGGGGGTGATGCCGGCGAGATAAGCGATGTTACCGTGAACGACTGCCTGGCTGATGATCGGCTGACCGCGATTCTCGTCAGATGTCTGCCTAATTTCGTGGCGTATGATCGACATGATGTTCTCTTTCTCTGAATTGAGCGCCTCGAAGGCTGACGTCGTTTTGCCAGCCTTTTTGGGGCCGCTTACTCGAATGGAAGCATGACGATCGAGCCCGTCGTCTTGCGTGCGCCCATGAACTTGTGCGCGGCTGCAGCCTCCCGAAGCGGAAAGGTTTTGACAACGTTGCTCGCGACTACGCCCTGTGCAACGGCATCGAAGAGCGATTTTGCTCCGGCGTCGATTTCGCTTCGGTTCGACATGTAGTGCGAAAGCACGGGTCGGGTGATAAAGAGAGACCCACGAACTCCCAGATCATCGACGAGGTTGATCGTATCAGGAACGCCTGATGCCTGGCCGTAAGCTGCGCATGTGCCGACCAGCCGCAGGCAGTCGAGTGACTTTTGCAGCGTGTCTTTACCGATCGACTCGTAGACAACGTCTATGCCTTTTCCGTCCGTAATCTTACGGGTGACGGCTACGAAGTCTTCGGCCGAGTAATTGATGACGTGATGGCAACCGAGATTTCGAGCGATCTCGGCCTTCGCGTCGGTACTGACGGTACCGATCACAGTGGCTCCGAGATGCCGCGCCCAAGGACAAAGAATATGGCCCATGCCGCCGGCAGCCGCATGGATCAGAACATAATCTCCCGGCTGCACCTTGTACGTTCGATGCAGGAGATATTGCGCGGTCATCCCCTTCAGGATTAGCCCTGCCAGTTGAACGTCATCCAGTGGCGAATCCTTGGGAACCTTGATCAACTTGTCAGCCGGGTAAAGGCGCTCCTGACTATAGGCGCCGAGCGGGGGAAGGCAGGTGCAGACTCGTTCGCCGACGGAGAACCCGGTGACGCCAGGACCCAACTCCTCGATCTTGCCAACCCCTTCGAAACCGAGGACCACCGGCGGATTGCCGACGATCATCGGATGCGGGATACCTGCACGATGATACGTGTCGGCGAAATTCACGCCGACAGCCGTGCTGCGAAGACGTACCTGGCCACGTTCGGGAGCCCCGACCTTGATCTCCTCCCACACGAAGTTGTCGGGTGCGCCTTTCTTGTAGATTACCGCCGCCATTCCCATGATGCGTTCCTCTTGTTGCTAAACATAGTTGCAACGATCCACCTAGCTGCGAGGTTCGCAACTGTCTCGCGCCAACAGTTTGGCCCATGCCGAACTGTCTTCGATTGATATGCTTCGGTATCAGCGATACGATTAAGGATGGTCGCGGCGGCAAATCTGGTGGAAGTGGCCGCTCTCGTGGGTGACACGGCGCGAGCGACGATGCTGAACGCTCTTATGGGCGGCCAGTCGCTGACGGCTACTGAGCTTGCTTACTGCGCCAACGTCTCTCGCTCGACGGCGAGCGGCCACCTGAGCAAGCTGGTCGCCGCGCGGCTTTTGACTGTCATTCGCAATCGCCGCTTCAGCTATTATCGGATCGCCTCCCCGCTGGTCGCGACAATGCTGGAGAGCATCAAGGTGGTCGCCGCCATAGAGGTGCCGCCCCGCCGTCAGCCGCGGTCAGCGAACGACGATGCACTCCATTTTGCCCGAAGTTGCTACGATCACCTGGCTGGCCAGGTAGGAGTCGCTGTGACCGACGCACTTGTTGCTATGGGGCACGTCGTGCTCACCGATGAAGGCGGTGAGGTCACGTCTTCGGGCGAGCGTTTCCTTTCCGCGTTCGGCGCTGATTTGAGGCCACGAACACGGCGGATTTTCTGCCAGCCTTGTCTCGACTGGAGCGAGCGTCGTTACCACATCAAGGGACTCGTTGGAGCTCGGATTCTGGATCGTCTATTGGAGCTTGGCTGGCTCAAATGTGTGCCGAACAGCCGTGCACTTCAACTAACGTCGTCTGGAAGGGCGGGCTTGTCTGAAATGTTCCAGATCGAGATCAACAACGAGGGTGTGTTCGAATATAAATTGTCGGCCGCCGATGTCGATTGCCATTTAACCCGCCCCCAATCGGATGGTGCCCTAAGCGCCGCGAGGAAGGATATCACGGCCTGACTGGCAGGTCTGTGGCCGACTTCATGGTGCTCCTGACGCCGAGAAAGGTTGCTGTTTTTCTTGCAGTGATGTTCTGGAGAGAACGCGGCCGGCCTTCGACAATCGAGGCGGTAAGTATCACGCTTAGGGGCCGATTGATCCGCTGCTTAAGGGCGAGGCTGGGTCGAGGGCCTCT
>JASHPU010000013.1 GCA_030037885.1 Xanthobacteraceae bacterium
ATCCGGGTTACGGCCGGCGGGCGCTTGGATCATCCGTTCAGCCGGCGAACGGATCAATGATCCGCACGCCGGATTTTTCGAAGTCGGTGCGGTTGCGCGTAACGACGGTCAAGTTATGGACGAGAGCGGTCGCAGCGATCAGGCTGTCTTTGATCGGCATGGAGCGGCCGGCGCCGCGAAGCTCCGCGAGCAGTTCCGCCCAGCGCAGGCCGGTTTCGCCCTCCCAAGCCATGCAGTGCAGGTGCCCAACAATCGCGTCGAACCAGTACTCGAGCTCGGACCGCTTTTTTCCCCGGCGCAACAGGAGAATACCGAAACGCAACTCACCGAGAATAATCGGATCGACGGCGATATCGCTCTCGTTGGCGCGCAGCCACTCGACCACCTTCGAATTTGGTGTCGGCTTGGTCGGTTCGCTCAGCACATTGGCGTCAACCAGAAACCTCACAGCACGTCCGTGGACTCCGATTCAATGGGAACGAAGAAGCCCTTATGCGGGCAGGCCAAAAGCCGATCGACCAGACCTTCATTGGGCGGCGGCGAACGGCGCCTGAGCCTGTAGTCGCCGCGGTCGACGCGCTCGACGTCGAAATGTTGACCGGCCTCTATGTGGTCTTGTCTTCGGATTTCGGCCGGCAACACGATCTGGCCTTTCGATGACACGGTCGTTTTCATGGCGTAATCCGCCTTTTTGCTCTCGCCGCGCCGTCCCCCAGGGTGCTCGCGGCAACAAGGGCGGGCGCTCCTCGATATCCCTGACGTAAGATAACGTCTTACATCGCCGAAATCAACAATGAAGCAACGATGTCCGGGCTCGTCCGACCGTCGCTGCGGTATGTGACGTCACCTCGGGTCCGGCCGGCCAGCGTTCTCCGCGTCCCTTGACGCTCCGCACGGCCGGCAGTAGATAGCGGGCCATCGTCAGCGGCCCGGCGACGGATTTCCGCGGCGAACGTATTCCCCAAGCAGGATCCGCCCGTCGGTCTCATCCTTAAAGGTTGGGCTCCGAATACCTATTTGGTCGAAACCATGCCGAAAATCAGTCCGTTCAAGTTCCTGCAGGAAGTGCGCGCCGAGGCGGAGAAGGTCACCTGGCCGACCCGCAAGGAGACCACCGTGACCACCATCATGGTGTTCGTCATGGTGGCGGTGGCGTCGGTCTTCTTTCTGCTGGCCGATCAGGTGATGCGCATTGCGGTGAGCTTCGTGCTCGGCATCGGCTCGTGAGCGGTTCAATAGCGTCGCGTTTGCAAAATTCATGATTGGGACAGCTTGCGGACACCATGCCATGACAGCCCGTTGGTACGCGGTCCACGCCTACTCGAATTTCGAGAACAAAGTGGCGGATTCGATCAAGGAGCAGGCCAAGCAGCGCAATCTTGCCGACCTGTTCGAGGAAATCCTGGTGCCCAAGGAGAAGGTCGTCGAGGTGCGCCGCGGCCGCAAAGTGCCGGCCGAGCGCAAGTTCTTCCCGGGCTACGTGCTCGTGAAAATGGAAATGACCGACGAGGCCTATCACCTGATCAAGAATACGCCGAAGGTCACCGGTTTCCTCGGTTCCGACAACAAGCCGATGCCGCTGTCGGAGGTGGAGGCGCAGCGCATCCTGCATCAGGTGCAGGAAGGCATCGAGCGGCCGAAGCCGTCGGTGACGTTCGAGGTCGGCGAACAGGTGCGGGTGTCCGACGGCCCGTTCGCCTCGTTCAACGGCACGGTGGAGGAGGTCGACGAGGGCCGGTCGCGGCTCAAGGTGGCGGTGTCGATCTTCGGCCGCGCCACCCCGGTCGAGCTGGAGTTCGGGCAGGTGGATAAATTGTAAGTCGTCATTGCCGGGCTTGACCCGGCAATCCATGCGGCGGCAAGGCAGCATGGGTGCCCGGGTCAAGCTCGGGCATGACGGATGAAAGTGAAGCCGTGGGAGGCAAGGGCGGTGGCCAGCCGTCGCAAGCCGCACCACTAAAGGAGTACAGAATGGCAAAAAAGATCACCGGATACGTCAAGCTGCAGGTGCCGGCCGGCGCCGCCAATCCGTCGCCGCCGATCGGGCCGGCGCTCGGTCAGCGCGGGCTGAACATCATGGAGTTCTGCAAGGCGTTCAACGCCCAGACCCAGAAGTTGGAGAAGGGCGCGCCGATCCCTGTCACCATCACGGTCTATGCCGACCGCTCGTTCACCTTCGAGATGCGCAGCCCCCCGGTGTCGCACTTCCTCAAGAAGGCGGCCAAGCTCGAAAGCGGCTCGAAGACGCCGGGCCGCGACGTCGCCGGCTCGGTCACCGCGGCGCAGGTGCGCGAAATCGCCGAGCAGAAGATGAAGGATCTGAACTGCGACACGATCGACGCGGCGATGCGCATGGTCGAAGGCTCGGCGCGGTCCATGGGGCTGGAGGTGAAGGCATGAGCTCGCTCGGCAAACGCACGCGCGCGGCGCGCGAGGGCATCGACCGCGAAAAGCTTTATCCGCTGCCCGAGGCGGTCAAGTTGGTCAAAGACCGTGCCAAGGCGAAATTCGACGAGACCGTCGAGATCGCGATGAATCTCGGCGTCGACCCGCGCCATGCCGACCAGATGGTGCGCGGCGTCGTCAATTTGCCGAACGGCACCGGCCGCGCGGTGCGCGTTGCGGTATTCGCACGCGGCGCCAAGGCCGACGAGGCCAAGGCCGCGGGCGCCGACGTCATCGGGGCGGAGGATTTGGTCGAGAAGGTGCAGGGCGGCAATATCGATTTCGACCGCGTCGTGGCCACGCCCGACCTGATGCCGCTGGTCGGCCGGCTCGGCAAGGTTTTGGGCCCGCGCGGGCTGATGCCCAACCCGAAAGTCGGCACCGTGACCATGGACGTGACCAATGCGGTGAAGGGCGCCAAGGGCGGCTCGGTGGAGTTCCGGGTCGAGAAAGCCGGCATCGTCCAGGCCGGCGTCGGCAAGGCATCGTTTTCGGCGGAAAAACTGGTCGAGAACATCATGGCGTTCGCCGACGCGGTGCAGAAAGCGCGGCCGGCCGGCGCCAAGGGTCACTTCATCAATCGCGTCGCAATCTCCTCGAGCATGGGCCCCGGCGTGAAGATCGAGCCCGGAAGCCTGTTCCCGAACCCGCAACAGGCGCACTGATCGGTGTTGAGCCGCCACGGCAGTGCCGGCTCGCGTGGAACCATGCCGGCTTCCCGACATTGGTAAGTGCTTATCCATTCCCGGGGAGTCGGTTTTGCGAGACGCTATTCTGCTCAGCGCGATTGCGCTGGCCTTTGCTTGTCCGGCGTCTGCGTGCGCCAAGACTGCGCAGGCCAACACATGGCGAATTACCTGCGCAACGGTGCGGGCCTATGTGGCAGAGGTCGGCTTGGTTCAAGCCCGCGCGGTGGCGCGGGCCCACGGCATGACGTCGTGGCAGGAGCGTCTGGCAAGACGTTGTCTGAGCGAGGGCAGCTGATCCGAACGCCGGCCCTCACGCCGCGGCGCGATTGCCCCACAGCGTTGCGGTCGCGATGCGCGCGCCTTCGACCAGCGACGCAAGCTTCGCCCACATGATCGAGGGATGAACGCGGCGCGCGAACGGGCTCTGCGCGAAGCCGCAATCGGTGCCGCCCATCACGTTCTCGCGGCCGACGATCTTGGCGAGCCGCACAATGCGCTCGGCGACGAGTTCTGGATGCTCGACGATATTGGTGGCGTGGCTGATGACGCCGGGGATCAATACCTTGCCGGGTGCAAGCTTCACCGTTTCCCAGACCCGCCACTCGTGGGCGTGGCGCGGATTGGCGGCCTCGAACGAGTAATGGCCGACCCGGACTTTCAGAATAAGATCGATGATGTCCTTGAGCGGCACGTCGAAGGCGTGCGGGCCGTTCCAGCTGCCCCAGCAGATGTGGTAGCGCGAGCGCTCTTCTGGAATGCCGGCAAGCGCGCGGTTGAGCGCATCGATGCGCATTTCGGCCCAGTGCCGGTACGCGGCCTTGCTCAGCGGCGGCACCATGCGCTCGTACATGTAGGGCAGGAAAGCGTCGTCGATCTGCACATAAAGCCCGGCATCGACGATCGCCTGATACTCCTGATGCAGGGCGTCGGCGAGCGCGGCAAAGTAGCTGCCTTCGTCCTTGTAGTATTCGAGCTTGGCGCCGGGCAGCGCGCTGGCCGGCGCGACCACCGGCAGAAAGCCGGCGAGCGTCGGATGGTGCGCTTTCGCAGTGGCGACGCCGGCATTCAGATTCGCAATGTCGCGCTCGACCTGCTGCTTTGCGTATTGCAGCGGGCCGTTGACGATGACGCGGTTGCCGAGCCGCTTGGCGAGACCGAAGGCGGCGTTGTACTCGGCGTAGAATTCGGGGAAAGCTTGATGATCGCGGCCGCCGCCCATCGAACTCATCGGGTCGGCCAGTTCCTCCGGCGTGGCCGGGCGGACTGCGATGCCCGCCAGCCGCTTGAAAATATAAAAGGCCCAGTTCAGTCCCTTGGCGAACTCGCCGTCGCTGACGATGTCGATGCCGACATCGGCCTGCTGGCGCACCACCTCGGCCACGGATTCGGTGAGGCAGGCTTCGAAAGCGGCTTCGTCGTAGGGCTTGCCGTCCTCGATCAGACGCCAGAATTCGATCAGCCTGGGCGGGCGGATCAGGCTGCCGACGTGGGTGGTGAGGATGCGATCGGTGTTCTGCGGCATGGCTGGCGCCTCCCTGCGCTGGCTTGCGATCGTAGGGCGCAAAATATTTGCGGCCAAAATATTTGCGCCAAAGTGTGCTTAAGGCTTGGCAAGTCCGCCGCCGCGGGCTAAATGTCCGGCCTAGGGCGTGCCGGCCCGTTTTGTCGGCGCGCCTTTGTGCGCTTCTCGAAAACCGCAAAAGCGAGCCCCCCTCTTAAGCCCTATCCTGCACGGATTTGCCAAGAGAGGGAGGAGCTTAGCGGTGTTTGTCAAAGCGCCCAAGGTCAAAGCGCTTAAGGTCAAAGCGCTTTAAGGTCAGTTGGCAAATCCGGCTGGCCGATCCTGTCCGAGACTGCAGGTGCCGCCGAAAACGGCTTAAGTCGCAAGAGCCTGCACAGACGGGTGAAGACTAGAGGGCCAGTTGCCCTTCGGTTCTAACCTCGACGGCCCGGAACAGCCGCAAGGCTTTTCCGGGGGGCAGGGTTCAAAAATCCAAGCCGGCGGCCTTCCGCGGAACGGCCGCCAACCGGAGAGAACTCTTGGATCGCGCGACAAAAACCCGGCAGGTTGCCGACCTGGGCCAAGTCTTCAAGGCTACCCAGGTGGTCGTCGTCGCACATTATTCGGGCCTTACCGTCGCCCAGATGCAGACCCTGCGCCGGCAGATGAAGCAGGCGGGCGCCAGCGTGAAGGTCGCGAAGAACAGGCTCGCCAAGATCGCTCTCGAGGGCAGCGACGTCGCCTCGATCGCGGCGCTTCTCAAGGGCCCGACCCTGATCGCCTTCTCGGGCGATCCGGTGGCGGCGCCGAAAGTCGCGGTCGATTTCGCCAAGGCCCACGAGCGTTTCGTGATCCTTGGCGGAGCGATGGGCAAGACCGCGCTCGATGCGAACGGGGTCAAGGCGCTGGCGGCGCTACCCTCGCTCGACGAGCTGCGGGCCAAGCTCATCGGCCTCGTTCAGGCACCGGCGACCAAGATTGCCCAGGTGGTCACGGCTCCCGCCGCCAAGGTTGCGCGCGTGGTCCAGGCCTATGCCAGGAAGGGCGAGCACGCTGCCGCGGCGGCCTGACGGGTTCCGCGTTCGCAAAGGTTAGAACCGAAGGACTTAAAATCATGGCTGATCTGCAGAAAATCGTCGACGACCTTTCCAGCCTCACGGTGTTGGAGGCTGCGGAGCTGGCGAAGCTCCTCGAGGAAAAGTGGGGCGTGTCGGCCGCAGCCGCGGTCGCGGTGGCGGCCGCTCCGGCAGGTGGCGCAGGCGCTGCCGCTGCGGCCGAGGAAAAGACCGAGTTTACGGTGGTCTTGGCGGCCATCGGCGAGAAAAAGATCGAGGTGATCAAAGAGGTGCGCGCCATCACCGGCCTGGGGCTTAAGGAAGCCAAGGACTTGGTCGAGGGCGCTCCGAAGCCGGTCAAGGAAGGCATCAACAAGGAGGAGGCCGCCAAGATCCAGGCCGCCCTCGAAAAGGCCGGCGCCAAGGTTGAGTTGAAGTAGGCAAGTACCTATATCCGGAAAGTCCGGGCAGGCGCAGCGGAAAAGCCCGGGTTTCCACGAGTACCGAGCAGGTGTCGTGGCCGGTTCATCCGGCCGCGACGGGACTTGAGAGGCACGGCGGTCCGACGCCTGTCCCGATGGTCGCGATGGATTGCGGCCTTCTGGAGAGTCGTCTTGATCGCTACGAAAATCCCGGACCGCGGCGGTTCGGGCGCGATGGTTTCGGGCCCAAAAGGGCTCGGCATCGCGTTTCGATTGAGCGAGAGGACATGATGGCGCAGACGTTTATCGGTCGGAAGCGCGTACGCAAGTTTTTCGGAAAAATCGAGGAAGTCGCGGAGATGCCGAACCTCATCGAGGTTCAGAAGGCGTCCTACGACCAGTTCCTCCTGGTGAAGGAGCCGCAGGGCGGCCGGCCCAACGAGGGCCTGCAGGCCGTGTTCAAGTCGGTATTCCCGATCTCCGACTTCTCCTCCACCTCGATGCTGGAATTCGTCAAATACGAATTCGAAGCGCCGAAATACGACGTCGATGAGTGCCGCCAGCGCGGCATGACTTACGCGGCGCCGCTCAAGGTGACGCTGCGCCTGATCGTGTTCGATGTCGACGAGGAGACCGGCGCCAAATCGGTCAAGGACATCAAGGAGCAGGATGTCTACATGGGCGACATCCCGCTCATGACCAATAACGGCACCTTCATCGTCAACGGCACCGAGCGGGTCATCGTCTCGCAGATGCATCGCTCGCCCGGCGTGTTCTTCGATCACGACAAGGGCAAGACCCATTCCTCGGGCAAGCTCTTGTTCGCCGCCCGCATCATTCCATATCGCGGCTCCTGGCTCGACATCGAGTTCGACGCCAAGGACATCGTCTATGCGCGCATCGACCGGCGCCGCAAGATTCCGGTCACGTCGCTGCTCTACGCGCTCGGCATGGACGGCGAGGAGATCCTCAACACCTTCTACAAACAAGTGCTCCACAAGCGCACCAAGGACGGCTGGCGCGTGCCGTTCGACGCCAACCGGCTGCGCGGCTACAAGGCCGTCAACGATCTGGTCGACGCCGACTCAGGCAAGGTCGTGCTCGAGGCCGGCAAGAAGCTCACCGTGCGCCAAGCGCGCCAGCTCGCCGAGAAGGGGCTCAAGGCGCTCCGCCTCGCCGACGAGGAGCTGCTCGGTCATTACGTCGCCGAGGACCTGGTCAACCCGAAAACCGGCGAGATCTACGCCGAGGCCGGCGAGGAGATCACCGAGAAGAACCTGAAAGTCCTCAACGAGCAGGGTTACAAGGAGCTGCCGCTCCTCGACATCGATCACGTCAATGTCGGCGCCTACATTCGCAACACGCTGATGGTCGACAAGAACATGACGCGCGAGGACGCGCTGTTCGACATCTACCGCGTCATGCGGCCGGGCGAGCCGCCGACCATCGACACCGCCCAGTCCATGTTCCAGTCGCTGTTCTTCGATTCGGAGCGCTACGATCTCTCCGCGGTCGGCCGCGTCAAGATGAACATGCGGCTCGACCTCGATGCGCCCGACACCATGCGCATCCTGCGCAAGGAAGACGTCATCGCGGTGATCCGCACGCTGCTCGATCTGCGCGACGGCAAGGGCGAGATCGACGACATCGACCATCTGGGCAATCGCCGGGTGCGCTCGGTCGGCGAACTGATGGAGAACCAGTATCGCATCGGCCTTCTGCGCATGGAGCGCGCCATCAAGGAGCGCATGTCGTCGGTCGATATCGACACCGTCATGCCGCAGGACCTGATCAACGCCAAGCCGGCGGCGGCCGCGGTGCGCGAGTTCTTCGGCTCCTCGCAGCTCTCGCAGTTCATGGACCAGACCAACCCGCTGTCGGAGATCACCCACAAGCGGCGACTCTCCGCGCTCGGTCCGGGCGGGCTCACGCGCGAGCGCGCCGGCTTCGAGGTGCGCGACGTGCACCCGACCCATTACGGCCGCATCTGCCCGATCGAGACGCCGGAGGGTCCGAACATCGGCCTGATCAATTCGCTCGCCACCTACGCGCGGGTGAACAAATACGGCTTCGTCGAGACGCCATACCGCAAGGTCAAGGACGGCCGCGTCACCGACGAGGTGGTCTACCTCTCGGCGATGGAGGAGGGCCGCTACACCGTGGCGCAGGCCAATTCGGCCATCGACGCCAAGGGCCGCTTCACCGACGATCTGGTCGTGGTGCGCCATGCCGGCGACGTCCAGCTCATTCCGCCCGACCGGGTGGATTTCATGGACGTGTCGCCGAAGCAGTTGGTTTCGGTGGCCGCGGCCCTCATTCCGTTCCTGGAGAACGACGACGCCAACCGCGCGCTGATGGGCTCCAACATGCAGCGCCAGGCGGTGCCGCTCGTCCGCGCCGAGGCGCCGTTCGTCGGCACCGGCATGGAAGGCGTGGTGGCGCGCGATTCCGGCGCCGCCATCGCGGCGCGCCGCACCGGCGTGGTCGACCAGGTCGACTCCACGCGTATCGTCATTCGCGCCACCGACGAAGCCGATCCGACCAAGCCGGGCGTCGACATCTACCGGCTGCAGAAGTTCCAGCGCTCGAACCAGAACACCTGCATCAACCAGCGCCCGCTGGTGAAGGTCGGCGACCAGGTCAACAAAGGCGACATCATCGCCGACGGTCCCTCGACCGATCTCGGCGAGCTGGCGCTCGGCCGCAACGTGCTGGTCGCGTTCATGCCGTGGAACGGCTACAACTTCGAGGACTCGATCCTGCTCTCCGAGCGGATCGTCAAGGACGACGTCTTCACCTCGATCCACATCGAGGAATTCGAGGTGATGGCGCGCGACACCAAGCTCGGCCCGGAAGAAATCACCCGCGACATTCCCAACGTCTCGGAAGAGACGCTGAAGAATCTCGACGAGGCCGGCATCGTCTATATCGGCGCCGAGGTCCGCGCCGGCGACATTCTGGTCGGCAAGATCACGCCGAAGGGCGAAAGCCCGATGACGCCGGAAGAGAAGCTGCTGCGCGCCATCTTCGGCGAAAAGGCCTCCGACGTGCGCGACACCTCGCTGCGGGTGCCGCCCGGCGTGCAGGGCACCGTGGTCGAAGTCCGCGTCTTCAACCGGCACGGCGTCGAGAAGGACGAGCGCGCGCTCGCCATCGAGCGTGAAGAGATCGAGCGGCTCGCCAAGGACCGCGACGACGAGCAGGCCATTCTGGACCGCAACGTCTACGGCCGCCTCGCCGAGCTGTTGGAGGGCCGTCAGGGCATCGCCGGCCCGAAGGGCTTCAAGAAAGACACCAAGATCAGCCGCGCCGTGCTGGAAGAATATCCGCGCTCGCAATGGTGGCAGTTCGCCTCGCCCAACGACAAGATCATGGCGGAGATCGAAGCCATCCGTAAGCAGTACGACGAATCGAAGAAGCGGCTCGAGCAGCGCTTCCTCGACAAGGTCGAAAAACTGCAGCGCGGCGACGAATTGCCGCCCGGCGTCATGAAGATGGTCAAGGTCTTCGTCGCCGTGAAGCGCAAGATCCAGCCCGGCGACAAGATGGCCGGCCGCCACGGCAACAAGGGCGTGGTGTCGAAGATCGTGCCGTCCGAGGACATGCCGTTCCTCGGCGACGGCACGCCGGTCGACATCGTGCTCAACCCGCTCGGCGTGCCGAGCCGTATGAATGTCGGCCAGATCCTGGAGACCCATTTGGGCTGGGCCTGCGCCGGGCTTGGCCTGAAGATCGGCCACGCCGTCGATCTCTATCAGGGCAAGAAGGACACCAAGTCGCTGAAGGAGCTGTTGAAGAAAGTCTACGGCGACGACGACACCATCAAGTCGCTCGACGACAAAGGCCTGATCGAGCTCGGCACCAACCTGCGCCATGGCGTGCCGATCTCCACGCCGGTGTTCGACGGCGCCAAGGAGGCCGACATCGAGCACATGCTCGATCTCGCCGGCCTCGACCATTCCGGGCAGGTGACGCTGTACGACGGACGCACCGGCGAGAACTTCGACCGCAAGGTCACGGTGGGCTACATCTACATGCTCAAGCTCCACCACCTGGTCGACGACAAGATCCACGCCCGTTCGATCGGTCCGTACAGCCTCGTCACCCAGCAGCCGCTCGGCGGCAAGGCGCAGTTCGGCGGTCAGCGCTTCGGCGAAATGGAGGTGTGGGCGCTCGAAGCCTACGGCGCCGCCTACACCTTGCAGGAAATGCTGACGGTGAAGTCCGACGACGTCGCCGGCCGTACCAAGGTCTACGAGTCGATCGTGCGCGGCGACGATGCCTTCGAGTCCGGTATTCCGGAATCGTTCAACGTGCTGGTCAAGGAGATGCGTTCGCTCGGGCTGAACGTCGACCTGCATAACTCCAAGCAGCAGCGCGGCGGCGAGGTTGCCGAGGCGGCGGAGTAACCTTCACAAGCGTCATTGCCGGGCTTGACCCGGCAATCCATTCGGCGGCGAGGCCGCACTGATGCCCGGGTCAAGCGCGGGCATGACGAGACGAAGAGATAACGACAGCGGCCGACATGGTCGGCAAGCGGAGAAGGCGATGAACCAAGAGATCATGAATCTTTTCAGCCCGCAGGTGCCGGCCCAGGTCTTCGACCAGATCCGGATCTCGATCGCGAGCCCGGAAAAGATTCTGTCCTGGTCCTACGGCGAGATCAAAAAGCCGGAGACCATCAACTACCGCACCTTCAAGCCCGAGCGCGACGGCCTGTTCTGCGCGCGCATCTTCGGGCCGATCAAGGACTACGAGTGCCTGTGCGGCAAGTACAAGCGGATGAAGTACAAGGGCATCATCTGCGAAAAGTGCTCGGTCGAGGTGACGCTGTCGCGGGTGCGGCGCGAGCGCATGGGCCATATCGAGCTGGCCGCGCCGGTGGCGCACATCTGGTTCTTGAAGTCGCTGCCGAGCCGGATCGGCCTCTTGCTTGACATGACGCTCAAGGACCTCGAGCGCATCCTCTATTTCGAATACTATGTCGTGCTCGAGCCCGGGCTCACCGAACTCAAGGACCGTCAGCTCCTGTCCGAGGAGGAGTACTTGAAGGCCCAGGACCAGTTCGGCCCTGACAGCTTCACCGCCATGATCGGCGCCGAGGCGATCCGCGAGATGCTCAAGGCGCTCGACCTGGAAAAGATGGCCGTCGACCTGCGCAAGGAGATGGTGGAAACCAAGTCGGAGCTCAAACCGAAGAAGATCGCCAAGCGGCTCAAGCTGATCGAAGCGTTCGTCCAGTCCGGCAACAAGCCGGAATGGATGGTGCTCACCCACGTACCGGTGATCCCACCCGACCTGCGGCCGCTGGTGCCGCTCGACGGCGGGCGCTTTGCCACGTCCGATCTCAACGACCTTTATCGCCGCGTCATCAACCGCAACAATCGCTTGAAGCGGCTGATCGAGCTGCGCGCCCCCGACATCATCATCCGCAACGAGAAGCGGATGCTGCAGGAGGCGGTCGATGCGCTGTTCGACAACGGCCGCCGCGGCCGCGTCATCACCGGCGCCAACAAGCGGCCGCTGAAATCGCTCGCCGACATGCTCAAGGGCAAGCAGGGCCGCTTCCGGCAGAACCTGCTCGGCAAGCGCGTCGATTATTCGGGCCGCTCGGTCATCGTGGTCGGCCCCGAGCTGAAGCTGCACCAGTGCGGGCTGCCGAA
>JASHPU010000097.1 GCA_030037885.1 Xanthobacteraceae bacterium
CGCATCGCCACCATCGACGACCTGCGCAAGTCACAGCAGGCGTTGGAGCAGCAGGCCGATCAGCTCGCCGATCTGGCGGAAAAATATGCCGAGGAAAAAACCCGTGCCGAGGAGGCCAATGCGACCAAGTCGAAATTCCTGGCGAACATGAGCCACGAGCTGCGCACGCCGCTCAACGCCATCATCGGCTTCTCCGAAATCATGGAAGCGCAGATGTTCGGACCGCTCGGCGCCGAAAAATACGGCGAATATTCGCGCGACATTCGCGAAAGCGGCCAGTATCTGCTCGACGTCATCAACGACATTCTCGACATGTCGAAGATCGAAGCCGGCGGCATTCGGCTTACGCCCGAGGACGTCGATCTCGATCCGGTGCTCGCCGATTGCTTGCGCGTGGTGTGGGGACGCGCCAGCGAGAAGCGGCTCGTGCTGAAGTCCGATATCGCGCCGGCGATCCATCTCAAGGCCGACCGCCGCGCGCTCAAGCAGATCGCATTGAACCTGTTGTCCAACGCGGTGAAATTCACCCCGGAAGGTGGCGCCGTGACGTTGCGCGGCCATGCGCGCGGCGGCACGGTGACGGTCGCCATCCAGGACAGCGGCATCGGCATCCCGAAGGACGCGCTGCACAAACTGGGCCGGCCGTTCGAGCAGGTCGAAAGCCAGCTCACCAAGCGCCACCAGGGCTCAGGATTGGGGCTCGCCATCGCCAAATCGCTAGTCGAGATGCACGGCGGCGCCATGCGCATCTTCTCGTCGCTCGGCAGCGGAACGACCGTGATGGTGCGACTGCCCGTAGCGCCGAAACAGCCGGCCCGCGCTGCCTCTTAGCTTATTTTCTCTTACGCCGCCCCGCCCAAAATCCGCACGAAGCTTTCGCGGACTTGCCGCTCCGTCTCCAGCACATGGGCGTGCAGCGCCGGAAAGTCCGGCAGGTCGGCAGCGCGCGCGAGCAGGCTCAAGACGCCGGGGCTGGCCGACGCCGGATCGAATTTGCCGGGCAGACAAAGCCGCATGACTTGCGTCAGGTCGTGAAACAACCGAACCGCAGGACGCAAGATCGCGGCGTCCTGCGGCGCAAGAACGCCGAGGCTCGCGGCCTTATCGAGCACCTGTGCGGTCGACGGGTCGAGAATGTCCGGCGTGGTCGCGGCGCGGGTGAGCTGCAGATATTGTGCGATGAACTCGATGTCGACGAGCGCGCCGGCGGCATTTTTCAGGTCCCAGGGATCGGTGTCGCCTTTTTCGGCGGCAATCGCTGTGCGCATGTCGATGACGTCCGCCGCCACCACCGCAGCATCGCGGCGGCGGCAAAGCACGTCGCAGATGACGGCCGCAATGCGCGCGGCAAATTCGGGCGGTCCGGAGATGACGCGCGCGCGGGTGAGCGCCATGTGCTCCCAGGTCCAGGCTTCGCGCTCCTGGTAGTGCTGGAAGCGTTCGATCTGGGTCGCCAGCGGGCCTGAGCGGCCCGACGGACGCAGCCGCATGTCGACCGGATAGAGCACGCCGTAATTGGTTTGCGCGGTCAGCGCGCTGATCAACCGCTGGGTCAGGCGGGCAAAATACTGAGCGCCGTATAACGGACGCTCGCCGTCGGAACTCGGATGCTGCTCGTCGAAGTCGTAGATTACGATGAGGTCGAGATCGGAGCTCGCCGTCATTTCCAGGGCGCCAAGCCGACCCATGGCCAAAATCGCGGTTTGCGCGCCGCGCATGCGTCCGTGGGCGGCGGCAAAATCGTCCTGCGCTCTTTCGTGCACGGCACGCAATAGAACCTCGGCGAGGCATGCGAATACGGCACCGGCTTGCTCGGCGGAGAGCGAGCCTGAAAGTATGCGCGCGCCGATCAAGAACATGTGCTCCTGGCCGAACGAGCGCACGGCGTCGAGAAAATCTTCGTAGCTCTTCACCTCGCCGAGCACGCGCCGCAGCGCGCCGGCCAATCGTTCCTCGCCGGGCAGCGCACCGAAGAAGCTCGGATCGATCAAGAGATCGATCAGATGCGGACTGCGCGCCAGCGTATCGGCAAGCCGCGGCGCCACGCCGACGAGCAAGGCGATGAACGCCACCATTTGCGGGTTTTGCCGCAACAGCGACAGGAATCGTCCGCCGGCACGCAGCGCCGCGACAAAACGATCGAACGCGGCAAACGCGAAATCCGGATTTTCGGCGCGCGCGACCTGATCGATGATGAGCGGCAGAAGCTCGATCAGATTGTTGCGCGCCTGCTCGCCACGCAATGCCGGATAGTGCGGCATTCGCCAGCGCGCCACCGCCTCGGCGACTTGCGGGGGTTGGCGGAAGCCAAGCTCGGCCAGCCGATCCAGCGTCTCGCGCTCGCGCTCGGGCGTCGCAAACGACAGCTGCTGCTGTTCGGCGAGGAAAGCGGGTTCGCGCTCGAACAGGCGGACATAGTGGCGCTCGACCGCACGCAGTTGCGCCACCAGATGTGCGGCGAACGCATCGCGCCCGACAAAGCCGAGGAAATGCGCGAATTGCTCGATCGCGGCCGCCTCGGCGGGCAGCGTATGGGTCTGCTCGTCGTTGCGCATTTGCAGGCGGTGCTCGACGCGGCGCAGAAACGCGTAAGCCGCCGACAATTCGTCGCGCGTTGTGGCATCAATCCAGCCGCCCGCGGCGAGCGCTGCCAGCATTTCGACAGTGGCGCGGCCGCGCAACTCCGGATGCCGGCCGCCCGCGATCAACTGCTGGGTCTGCACGAAAAACTCGATCTCGCGGATGCCGCCGCGACCGAGCTTGATGTTGTGGCCTTCGACCGCGATTTCGCCGTGGCCGCGATAGGCATGGATCTGCCGCTTCATCTCGTGCACGTCGGCGACTGCGGCGAAGTCGAGATATTTGCGCCACACGAACGGCGCCAAGTCGCGCAAAAGCTTGTCGCCGGCGGCGCTATCGCCGGCACAAGGGCGCGCCTTGATCAAAGCCGCGCGCTCCCAGTTCTGGCCGCGGCTCTCGTAGTAATCCAGCGCCGCTTCGGTCGACATGGCGACCTGGGTCGAGGATGGATCGGGACGCAGGCGCAGATCGACGCGAAACACATAACCGTCCGCAGTGCGCTCCGCCACGAGCTTCACCAGCTCGCGCGTCAGCCGCACAAAGAACGGCCCCGGCTCGATGCGCGGCGGCAGCGCTGCAGTGGCAGGATCGAACAGAACGATGAGATCGATGTCGCTGGAAAAATTCAGCTCACAGGCGCCCATCTTGCCCATGGCGAGCACCACATAACCGGAGCCGATTTCGGGATGGCGGAGCTCGGGCGGCGCCAGATTGCCGCGCCGTGCCGCATCGCGCAGGAGATAACCGACTGCGATGCCGAGTGTCGTATCGGCAAGTTCGGTAAGCGCCCGGGTGACGCGCTCGACCGGCCAAACTCCGCCGATATCGGCGAGCGCGATGAGCAGTGCGGCGTCCGCCTTCATCCGGCGCAGAATGCGCATCACAGTCGACTGCGTACGCGCGAGATTGCCGGAGCGCCGCGCATCGGCAAGCAACGCGACAATTTCCTTGTCGGGATCCGTGGTGAGCAAGCGCAAGAGGCGTGCGGGATCAGCGTCCATCAGCCCCCACAGGTATGGCGCACTGTCGGCAACGGCCGCGGCGATGCTGGTCAGCTCGGGATGATCTTTGACGAGGCGCGCGAGCCCTTTGCCGGCTGCTTTTGTCGCGATGCTGGCAAGCCAATCGGCGACGCGCCCGGACGCCGCCACTGACGGCCGGGGTATGCCCATCGGCACATCAAATGCGGCGGATGCAGTCGAGGAGAACCGCCGGACCAGCGCCGCTCCGTCCAGTTTCGCCTTCGCCGGCCGCTTGCGCACCGCCGGCCGGCTCATCCGGCCCCCAAGGGCCCGGCGCGCGGCAGTGCAATGGTGCTTTTCAGGCCCGGGTGATTGTCTTCGAGCTTGAGTTCGCCGCCATGAAGACGCGCGACGGCGGAAGCGAGGCTCAGACCCAGACCGGAGCCCGGCTCCGAGCGGCTTTGCTCGAGACGCACGAAACGCTCGACCACGCGGCCGCGATCGGCTTTCGGAATGCCCGGTCCGCGATCCTCCACGCTGAGCATGATGCGCTCGCCTTCGCTGCCGGCCTTCACCACGATCTCGGCCGGGTTGCCGTTAAATTTACTCGGCGCGGCGTATTTGATGGCGTTGTCGACCAGGTTGGCGAGCGCCTGGCTCACCAGCTCGCGGTTGCCGCGCACCGGCGCCGCTGCGGCGGCATCGACCTTGAGCGCCAAGCCCTTCTCTTCAGCCAATGGCTCATACAGTTCACTGACGTCGCGGGCGATCTCGGCGGCGTCGAATTCCATCATGTTGTCGCGGGCATGCCCGGATTCGGCCCGCGCGATCATCAATAGCGCGTCGAAGGTGCGGATCAGCTCATCGGATTCCTCGATCGTGTACTCGAGTGCGGCGCGATAATCGGCTTCGCCCGTCGGCCCGCGCAGCGCCTGTTCACAGCGGTTGCGCAGCCGCGTCAGCGGCGTTTTCAGGTCGTGCGCGATATTGTCCGAGACTTCGGAAAGGCCGTGCATCAGCGCAACGATGCGGTCGAGCATGGCGTTGACGGCGTCGGCCAGGCGGTCGAGTTCGTCGCCGGTGCCGGCGACCGGCAAGCGGCCGGCCAGGTCGCCGGCCATGATGACCTGTGCCGTTCCGGTCATGGCGTCGATGCGGCTGAGCACGCGGCGGCTGACGAAAAATCCGCCGACCAGTCCCAGCACCACCACCAGCGCGAACGACCAGCGCCCGGCATTGCGGATGATGCCGTAAAGCCGCTCGCGCTCCTCGAGGTCGCGGCCTACCAGAACGTGGAAGCCGCCGAGTTGGATGACGTTGACCAAGGCGCGATGCTCGGCGCCCTCGGGCGTGCCGGGCGCCTCGAGCCGGCGATATGTCGTTTCGCGCCAACCGGGATGCTCCAGCACGCCCGGCTCCAGTGCGCTGATGTTGCCGGCCAAGCCCTCGCCATTCGGGGCCGTGACAAGATAAAGGCTCGAGCCGGGCCGCCGCGAGCGCACCTGCACGACGAAGAACAGGCGCCGCAGGCCGCCTTGCTCATATTGTTCCGTGAGCGTCCTGATTTCGCTCTCGACGGTGCTGGTAATCTGCTCAGTGATCAGGCGGCGGGTGTTGAGCGCGAGATAGAGGAGCAGCGACGCCGCGAACAGGATGAAGATCAACAAATAGACGAGCGTCAGCTTGAACGCCGTCGTGCGTAGGAGCTTGCCGAGAGCCGCCACGAATCGCCCGTCAGGTTTGCGCGCCCAATTCATCGTCCGAAAAGTCTTCCTCCCAGAATTCAAGCGCGCCGCGCTGGCCGCCCTGCCGGTTCGCCGCCTCGGCGCGCCGCAGCTCGATGCGGCGGATTTTGCCCGAAATGGTCTTGGGCAGATCGGCAAATTCCAGCCGGCGCACGCGCTTGAACGGCGCCAGCGCCGTGCGGCAATGCCGAAAGATCGACAGCGCGGTGGCGCGGTCCGGTGCATGGCCGGATGCGAGCACCAGGTAGGCCTTCGGCACGGCGAGCCGGATCGGATCCGGCGACGGCACGACAGCGGCTTCCGCCACCGCGGGATGCTCGATCAGCATGCTTTCCAGCTCGAAGGGGCTGATTCGGTAATCGGACGATTTGAACACGTCATCGGCGCGGCCGACATAGGTCAGATAGCCGTCGTCATCGATGGTCGCGACATCGCCGGTGCGGTAGACCGCCTCGCCGGCCGACAAAACTCCGCGCTCGCCCTGATAGCCTTGCATCAATCCGGTGGGCCGCGGTTGCAGCATCAAGCAAATCTCGCCTTCCTTTTGCGGCGCACCCGCGGCGTCCAGAAGCGCAACGCGATAGCCGGGCAGCGGTCGGCCCATCGTGCCCGGCTTGACCTTTTGCCCGGGCGTGTTGCCGACGAGCGCAGTCGTCTCGGTCTGGCCGTAACCGTCGCGGATGGTCAGATTCCACGCTGCCCTGACCCGTTCGATCACCTCCGGATTGAGCGGCTCGCCGGCGCCGATCAGCTCTTTCAGCTTGACGGGCCATGCCGCAAGATCCTCCTGGATCAGCATGCGCCAAACGGTCGGCGGCGCGCAAAACGTGGTAACGCCGCAGCGTACGATGATATCGAGCAAGCCGCGCGCATTGAAACGCCGCTGGTTGACGATGAAGATCGTCGCCTCTGCGCTCCACGGCGAAAAGAAACAACTCCAGGCGTGCTTGGCCCAGCCGGGCGAGGAAATGTTGAGGTGAACGTCGCCGGGCCGCAAGCCGAGCCAGTAGATCGTCGACAGATGACCGACTGGATAGGACTGGTGCGAGTGCAGGACGAGCTTCGGCGTCGCCGTCGTGCCGGACGTGAAATAGAGCAACAGCGGATCGTCGGCGCGGGTTTCGCCCTGCGGCGCGAATTCTCCGGGCTCGGCATAGCAGTCCTCGTAAGAAAACCAACCCGGCACCGCCTTGCCGACGGCGATGCGGGTGTAATCGCCCGGCAGATCGGCGAACTTCGCCGCCGCATCGCTGCCGGCAATGACGTGTCGCACCCGGCCGCGGGCAAACCGGTCGGCCAAATCATTGCGCGTCAACAGCGTCGTCGCCGGCACGATGACGGCGCCGAGCTTCATGGCTGCCAGCATGGATTCCCACAACGGAACCACGTTGCCGAGCATCAGCAGAATGCGGTCGCCGCGCTCTACGCCGAGCCGGCGCAGCGCGCCGGCAACGCGGTGCGAGCGCTCGCTCAATTGCGCGAATGACAACTTGATCTCGCCGGCATCCTCATCCACGAGCCACAGCGCCGGCTCGTCGTTGCCGCGCGCCATCACGTCAAAATAATCGAGCGCCCAATTGAAGCGATCGAGCTTCGGCCAGGCGAAATCGCGATAGGCCGTTGCATAGTCGGTCCGATGCCGGATCAGGAAATCGCGCGCCGCGATGAACGGCGCTGCCTCGCCAACGCTCATGGCTTCCTCCCCAGGCGGCGGCTGACGCCGTGCCGGCGGCCGGCTGGCGCGCCGATGGCGCAATCGATGTCAGCGCGCGCCGTCACGGATCATGTAGCCTGCGCCGCGCACCGTGTGCAGCAGTGGCTGGGCGAAGCCCTTGTCGATCTTGGAGCGCAGGCGCGAAATGTGCACATCGATGACGTTGGTCTGCGGGTCGAAGTGATAATCCCAGACGTTCTCCAACAACATTGTGCGGGTAACGACCTGGCCGGCATGCCGCATCAGATATTCCAGCAAACGAAACTCGCGCGGCTGCAGCTGCAGCTCCTGGCCGGCGCGGGTGACTTCGTGCGACAGCCGGTTCAGTTCGAGATCGCCGACCCGGTACACCGTTTCCTCGCCGCGGCTGCCGCGCCGCCGCGCCAGGGCCTCGACGCGGGCCAACAATTCGGAAAATGCGTACGGTTTCGCCAGGTAATCGTCGCCGCCGGCGCGCAAGCCTTTGACCCGATCATCGACCTGGCCGAGCGCGGAAAGGATCAGGACCGGCGTCTCCATCGATTGCGTCCGCAAATCGGCGATGATCGACAGGCCGTCGCGCTTCGGCAGCATGCGGTCGATGATCAACACGTCGTATTGTCCTTCAAGCGCCAGCGCCAAACCTTCCTCGCCATCGCCGGCCTGATCGGCGACGTGGCCTACCTCGCGGAACGCCTTGACCAGATATTCGGTCGCGTCGCGATCATCCTCGATAATCAGAAGGCGCATCTTACCAGGCCGCGTTCAACATAACCAAAGGCAGCGCCGCCGTGGAGCAAATGGTCGGCACGTACCCGATTCAATAATGCCCCGGTTCATCAATATTGTCCCGCGCGGCGCTGCCGGCAATATCGACAGGCCGCCCAAGCGCACTTAAGGCGCCGGGAACGTCTCACAAATCACGGCTGGCCATGGCGCGAATAGGGGTGGCGGGCAAACCGCCCGCCACCCCCTTGGCCAACTCCACTCCGGCGGGGGCGACGGATGCCGGCTATGGAGTTGGTATTTAGGCGGGGACGGGCCTTGCGGCCCGCCCCCCAGGAACGCCCGCCAGCGGGGGCGACAAATGCCGGCGGATCGCCCCATTGCTCAGGCGTTGCCGAGCGGCAAGGCGACGAATTTCGTGCCTTCGCCCGACTTCACCCGGAATAACACCGTGTGCTTGCCCTGCTTGCGCGCCTCCGCGACGCTTTGGTTGACGTCTGCGGGGGTTGTGACCGGCTTGCCGCCGACGTCGAGAATCACGTCACCGACCTGCAGGCCGTGATCGGCGGCAACACCGCCATCGGCAACGCCGGTCACGATCACGCCGTTGGCATTGGCGCCCGAAACTTTGCTGGCCGGTGCCAATGTGAAGCCAAGCTTCGGCACGTCGATATCGGTGTTTTGGTCTTGGTGTTGGGCGGGCTCGTTCGCCGCCTGCTTTTCATTGGGCAGCGTGCCGAGCGTAAGCGTGACGGTCCGGGTATTGCCGTCATGTATGAGGGCCAGCGTGATGGCGGTGCCCGGCGACATGGTTCCGATCCGCCGCGCCAGCTGGCGGGCATCGCGCACCGGAGCGCCGTTGACCGCGGTGATGACGTCGCCGCTCTTGATGCCGGCTTTCATCGCAGGGCTGTCGGGCTGCGGCTCAGCCACCAGTGCGCCCTTCGCCTCCTTCAGGCCCATACTGTCGGCGATATCCGGTGTGACCGGCTGAATCTGCACGCCGATCCAGCCGCGCGTGACACTGCCCTTGTCGCGCAGCTGCGCGATGACGCTCTTCACGGTCGTAGCCGGAATGGCGAACGCGATTCCGACCGAACCGCCGGACGGCGAATAGATTGCGGTATTGACGCCGATCACCTGGCCGTCGACGTCGAAGGTTGGACCGCCGGAATTGCCTTTGTTGACCGGCGCATCGATCTGGATGAAGTCGTCATAGGGTCCCGCGCCGATGTCGCGACCGCGCGCCGAAACGATGCCGGCGGTCACCGTGCCGCCAAGCCCGAACGGATTGCCGACCGCGAGCACCCAATCGCCGACGCGCGGAGTTTCATCGGCAAGCTTCACGAATGGAAAATTTCCGCCATCGACCTTGATCAGCGCCAAATCCGTCCGCGGGTCGGTGCCGATGACCTTGGCGGTGAAAGCCTTGCCGTCGTCGGTGGTGACGCGCACGCTTTCCGCGTTTTGCACCACGTGATTGTTGGTGACGGCGTAGCCGTCGGCGGAGATGAAGAAGCCGGAGCCCTGCCCAGTGATCACCTGCGGGCCGTTCGGAATGTTCGGCATGCCGAAGCGGCGGAAGAAACGCTCGAACGGCGAGCCGGGCGGGAACGGGATGTCCTCCTCGTTATCGTTGAGGTTGGAGTTGCCGGGGCGCTCCATCTTGACCCGCACCGAAATCACGGCCGGTTTCACCTTCTCGACGATGTCGGCGAAGCCGACCGGCTTCTGCGGCAGCTGCTGAGCCCGCGCGCTCAAATCCTGCGCCTGCGCCGGGGTGCCGATTGCGCTGGAGTGGAGAGCGCCGTTCGGCGCCATGAACAGAGCCGCAGCGCCAAGGCCCGCGATCGTCGTCGCCAGCAAGGCGACGCGGCGTGCCGAAAGGCGGCGCGAACCTGAATCGTTACCGTTCATGCATGCAGTCCTGTCGTTTAGGCGGCGGTTTTACAGCAGCCCGGGCAGAGCGACCGGGGCTTGAAGGCCGACAACCATGGGGCAGACCGCATTACCGGCTGCTGTCGGCAACATTAATGTTTTGTAATGTCTGCAAAGCGACTATTTGACGCATGAAATCAATATGTTGCGCACGATGGCGACGCTCGGAGTACCTAACCTATCAAACTCCTATTGGGTGCCCTCGCCGCCGAGAATTTCCGCGACTCGCGCCTCTTCGGCTGGGCTCAGACCGGCTGGCCCGGCTGCGGCCGCCCGAGCACGGCGACGCCGCTCGCCAAGGACGATCATGATGGCGCCGAGCAGCAGCAGTCCGGGCGGCGTGCCCCACAGCGCTACCGTATGCCACGACAGCGGCGGCTCGAGCAGCACGAACTCGCCATAGCGCGAAACCAGAAAATTGATGATCTGCGCGTCGCTGTCGCCCGCCTTGAGCCGCTCGCGCACCAAGATACGCAAATCATGGGCAAGCGGCGCCTGCGAGTCATCGATCGACTCGTTCTGACAGACCATGCAGCGCAGCTCCTTGGAGATGGCGCGGGCGCGGGCTTCCAACACCGGATCTGCCAGCATCTCATTGGGCTCGACGGCCCACGCCGCCGAAGAGGCCACGAGCACGATCAGCAACGCAACCGCATGCAGATACTTCATGGCCTCGACTTCAGCGCCTTTACTCGGCCGGCTGCAGCGCCGGTTTGACCTTCGCGCGCGCCGGACGCGGCGCCCCGACACGTAGCCGCCGATCGGATAACGAGAGCGCACCACCGCAAAACATCAGAAGCGCGCCCAGCCAAATCATCAGCACGTCCGGCTTGAAAAAGAGCCGCACCGGAACGCTGCCATCCTTGTTCGCATCGCCGAGCGAAAGATAAAGCTGGCTTACCCCGCGCGACATCAGTGCCGCCTCGGTGGTCGCCATCTCGCGCGCCGGGAAAGTCCGCCGGCTCGGCGCCATGACGCCGATGATCCGGCCGGAGCGGCGCACCGTGAAATGACCGACGACGTCGCGGTAATTGGGGCCGGCACGATTGAAGACGCCGTCAAACGTGACCTGATAACCCGCGATCTCCAAGCTTTGCGTCGGCTTAATCTCGGCGATCCGCTCGCTGCCCCAGGCGGTTACGGCAACGATGCCGAACAGCGTGGCGCCGATGCCGAAGTGCGCAAAGGCGGTGCCCCAGGCCGAGCGCGGTAGGCCCCGGGCGCGGCGCAACGTGGCATGAAACGGCAGCCGCAGCACCATGGTGCGCTCGACGATGTCAGTCACCGCGCCCGCCATGACGAATACCGCGACCCCGATGCCGAAGGGCGCCAGCACCGGGCCGCCATGGCTGATCGCAAACGAAGCGGCGACCGCCACGGCCGCAAGCAGCGCGGCGACGAGCAAGCGTTGCGCGGCGCCCAACAGATCGCCGCGTTTCCAACCCATCAGCGGGCCGAACGGCATGGCGATCATCAGCGGAATGAACAGCGGGCCGAAGGTCGCGTTGAAGAACGGCGGTCCAACCGAGATTTTGTCGCCATTGAGCGCTTGCAAGGCCAGCGGATAAAGCGTGCCGACGACCACGGTGGCGCAGGCGCAGACCAGGAACAAATTGTTGAAAACCAGCGCACCTTCACGCGAGATCGGAGCGAACAATCCGCCCTGCTTGAGGAGCGGCGCACGCCAAGCGTAAAGCGCAAGCGCACCGCCGATGAAGATTACCAGAATGGCCAAGATGAAAACGCCGCGTCGCGGATCGACGGCAAAGGCGTGAACGGAGGTCAGCACGCCGGAGCGGACCAAAAACGTGCCGATCAGCGACAGTGAGAACGCCAGAATCGCGAGCAGGATGGTCCAGACCTTGAGCGCCTCGCGCTTTTCCATCACCAGAGCGGAATGCAGGAGCGCGGTGCCGGCAAGCCACGGCATCAGCGAGGCGTTCTCCACCGGATCCCAGAACCAGAAGCCGCCCCAACCGAGTTCGTAATAGGCCCAGTACGAGCCGCCGGCGATGCCGAGCGTCAAGCACATCCAGGCACCGAGCACCCAGGGCCGCACCCAGCGCGCCCACGCCGCATCGATGCGGCCTTCCAGCAGCGCGGCAATGGCGAACGAGAAGGTGATCGAAAAGCCGACATAGCCGAGATAGAGCATCGGCGGATGAAAGGCGAGGCCAGGGTCTTGCAGAATCGGATTGAGGTCGCGGCCTTCGAACGGCGCATTGGGGATGCGCAAAAACGGATTCGACGTGGTGAGGATGAAGAGTTCGAAGGCCGCGGCGATCCAGGCCTGGACGCCGAGCGCATTGGCCTTGAGCGTCGCCGGCAGATTGTTGCCGAACAGCGCGACCAAGGCGCCGAACACGGCGAGGATCGACACCCACAGCATCATCGAGCCTTCGTGATTGCCCCAGACGCTGGTGAGCCGATAGATCAGCGGCATCTGCGAGTTCGAGTTCTCGAACACGTTGAGCACCGAGAAATCCGAAAAGACGTAGCATTCGGCCAGCGCCGCGAACGCGATCGCCACGAAGGCGAAATGCGCGAGCGCCGCCGGCGTCGCCATGCTCATGAGCAGCGGATCTCTGGTGCGGGCGCCGATGATCGGCATGCTGCTTTGGATCAGCGCGATGCCGAGCGCCAGCATCAGGGCGTAATGGCCGAGTTCGGGAATCACTTGCTCGCTCCGCTCACTGGCAGCGCCGCCCTCTGCGCATAGTCGTCCTTCCAGTGCCCCGACTTCTTCAAGGCGTCGGCGACCTCCTTGGGCATATAGGTCTCGTCATGCTTGGCGAGGATCGTATCGGCATCGAATACGCCCGCGTTATCGAGCGCGCCCTCGGCGACGACGCCCTGCCCTTCCCGGAACAGATCGGGCAGCACGCCGCGGTAGGCTACCGGAATCTCGGTCTTGCCGTCAGTGACATCGAAGTGGATCCGCAGTCCGTCGCTGCGCACCAGGCTTCCGCTCTTCACCAATCCGCCGAGCCGGATGCGCGTCCCCGGCCCGACATGACGCTCCAGCACGTCGCTCGGCGAATTGAAGAACACAATCGAGTCGCGGAACGCGTTGAGCATCAGCGTCACCGCGACCGCGAGCACGCCGAGCGAGCCGCCGATCAGGACCAGGCGTCGCTGCTTGCGCGTCATCGTGGCGATCTCCGCGCCATGCTTGTCACCCTTCGAGACCGAGACCCTTGACGAGATCGTCGATGCGCTTGATCTCGTCGGGACGGCTTGCCAGCGCACGCTTGGCGTCGGCGGCCGCAGCTTTCGCCTTGTCGCTGTCGCCGAGGACGGCGTAGGCCCGCACCAGCCGCAGCCAGCCTTCGACATCGTTGCCGTCCGCATGCAGGCGGTCGGCCAGCTTTTCAACCATGCCACGAATCATCGCGGTGCGCTGCGCCGGAGGCATGTTCTGCACCGCCGCCATCTGGCCTGCCGTTGGACCGGAGTCGGCAAGCGGCTGTCCCGTGACGCGTGCCAATGAGGTGCGCACCAAGCCGGTCCACGGCGCGTCGGCCGGCGCGTCCTTCAGCATGGCGCGCCATTTCGCTGCCGCCGCATCGCGATTGCCGTCCTGTTCGTCGGCCAAGCCGAGAAAGAAGCGGGCTTTGGCATTTTGCGGATCGCGTCCCACCGCGTTTTGAAAGTTGCGTTTGGCTTCGCCGGTCACCACGCCGTTCGCCGCGGCAACCAAGGCCTCGCCGAGATCGGCGTCGCGCGCGGCGCTCTCGCCATTGAGCGCCAGCGCCTTGCGCCGCGCCATGACTGCGTCATCGAAGCGGCCGAGCTGCATGTAGACTGGAGCGATCACCTCCCAGCCGGCGCCGTCGTTGGGATTGCGCGCCAGCCGTTCCTCGACTTGGCCGATCAGTGCGGCAATCGACTCATGGCCCGGCGGCAAATTTGCGCGCGCGTAGGCCGGCTGACCTGGAACGTTGGGCGAGCCAAGCGTCAGATAAAGGCTGATTGGTAAAACCGACAGAACGATGAGAACCCCCAATGCTGCGGCGCGGCGGTGCCAGCGTACTTGCGGCGGCGAGGCCGGTGCCGATGCTTGCGCCGACTGCATGTCCGCCGCGGCCAAGAGCCGGCGCGATACTTCAAGGCGCGCTGCCTCCGCCTCGGCCTCGCCGATCAAGCCGGCAGCGCGGTCCCGCCCGATTTCCTGCAACTGATCTTTGTAGACGACAACCTCGTTACCGGCTGCAGCGCCGCGCGGTTTGCGCGCCAGCGGCCAAACGACGGCGCCGATCGCCGCCGCGGTCATCAATGCGAAAACGATCCAGAGCGCCATGTCGCCGGTTCATTAACTCTTTGTTACCGCTTGCGGGCGGCGGACCAGAAATCGCCGCAACCGCAAATGCAGCCGCTGGCGGACCCCATCGCGACCCTTGGTTACATCACGGCGCGAATGCGGCCGCAATGGGAAAGCCGGCGCGGCAATTGCGCACCATGGGCATGCCCTCCCTGCTCGGCTTCGCCGGCCGGATCGTCACGCGCGGGCCGCTCGACGCTCGGCAGGGCTAGCCTGCACCGCCGCATCGGCGGCTTTGGCCAGCACGCTCGCATAATCCGGCCCAAATATGGTGCGGCAAAAGCGGACCGCGGCATCAAGCTGCGACTGACGGAACGGACGCTCGGCATCTTCGGCATGGCGCAAGGCGTCGAGCAGGATTTTGGTGCCGGTCTCGAGATATTGCGTGAGCTCCGAACAGGTCCGCAATGTGACCTCGCTGATGGCAAGTTCGCCGGCATAATGCCGGCAGGCCCCGACCAGCTCGACGCGCGTTTCGGCGTCTTGCACATCGATGGCGTCGAGCAGCGACCCCGGTACGATTTCGTTGACCGGACGTGGTCGCAGCAGGCGCCGCACCCGGCCGGCGGTCGTCTCCAATTCGGCGCTGAGCAAGTTAGACACGGCGCCGCGGATCGCCGCGAGCTGTCTGCTCCAGCGTGAATCGGCCGATAGCTTGATTTCCGTGCGCAAACCACGTGCCGCGTCGTGCATGGCCTTGAGCAGTGAAGCGACCGGCCGGCCGACTTTCAGCTCGGAGTGCAACTCTCCCACGGCGTATTCAAGGTCATTGAGGACGACGTCGATGGCGACCGCGTACGGTGTGCTCGCGATGCGGGCCACATCGTCGCTTTCGGCCGCGCGTGTGGCGATGCGGATCAACTGCCAGGGCACGGCCAGCCGGTTCGACACCATGATCAGCCCAAACAGGCACAGATCAGCCGGTTGCGATGGATACTTCTGCAGCGCTTTTCTCGCGGCCTCGACGTGCCCTTTCACCTGATCGACGTACTCGTGTTCGAAGGCACGGATGTGGTCGGGCAGACGCCGCGCCAAATCGGCCAGCCGATCGCGGATGGCGAGGATGCGCATCAGTGTCGTGACGTCATCGACGGCACGCGGGGTGCCAACTTGCACGGTGAAGCGCCGGCGCGCCTTTTCGCTGGTCCCGAGCGCGGCGATCGCCTCTTTGATGTGCTGGACGGCACGGTCATGCAGCGCGCGCGCCAGTTGGTCCGCCTTGACGGGATTTTCGGCGAGGAAGGCGCGTTCGATGTCCTCGGTCAATGCTTTAGCTTCGCCCGGCATCAGATCGCGGCCGATCCACTGCCAGATCGGATCAAGCGACGTGCGTGCCAGTCGCCCGAGCCGCTTATGGTCGGCGGGCCCCTCGAACAGGAACGGCTCGAGCGGGATGAAGAAACGGCGCGCGCCATACAAAACGCGCGGTGTCGGCTGGGCCGCAGCACGCATGGTGCGCCGCAATTCCTGCAACACCAGGTCGCAGCCGGCGTCGGCCTCGCCGCGCAGCGACGCGCGCTCGAGCGCCACAGTCAGCATCGCCCGCGCCTGCGGCGACAGCGACTGCAAATAGTCGCGCAGCCGCTCGACGGCAGGTCGATCGCTCGTCATTGGCGCGCCCGCCTTCGCTGGACCGAACCTGGCGCCGTTCTAAGCCGTCGGCGCTTAAGAAGGCGTTTAAGACGGCGTTACCTAAAGCTCCGCGGATTCAAGACGATAGCGCCCGTCAGGGGTGGGTAGCGACGCACACCGCAACGAGCGGCGCATTGGCCGGGTTGGCCTCAACGCCGCAGGAGGCGGAGCGTTCACCGAGATAGGTCGCCGGATTCCGGGCCGGCCCGCAATAAGCGTTGACCAGGACCTCGTCGTCGCGACAGGTCACCGTGCAGCCGCCATTAAGGCAGTTCGCGCGCAGGACACGAATGCTCGGACTGGGCGGACCCTGTTCGCCACGCGGCCCCATCGGGCCGGCCGGGCCGGCCGGGCCGCGCGGCCCCGGCGGGCCTGGATCGCCTTTCGTACCCGGTGGACCCTGCGGGCCGGGATCGCCTTTGGGTCCTTGGCTGCAGGCGGCCGTGGCGAGCACGATTGCGACCGCAATCAGCAAATGAGCTGCACGCATATTATCCTTTGCTCAATCCGTTTTGGGGCAATTCGGGCGGGCGGAGGCACACTATCACATAGAAAAGCGCAATCCAGGTCCCGCCCCATTCGCCGAACGGCCGCCGCGCAACAGGCGATCGCCGCGCGGGTTGCGCTCCCCTTGCGCACTGGCGGCCCAGGAACGCTTTGGCTACAGTCGCTCACCATTTCCAATCCGCGACTTCGGGCTGAGGCGCCGCGGCGCAGAAGCACGCGTTGCATCCCCATTGGGAGACAAGGGAGGCGTTATGCCCTGTTCGGCTCGCTATGTTGCAGGCACGATCGCCGCGCTGGCGTTGGTGCTCGGCGCAGCGCTGATGCCTGTGGCGCGCGCTCAGGACTACCCGGCGCGCGTGGTGCGCATCATCGTGCCGTATCCTCCCGGCGGCACCGCCGACGTCATGCCGCGGATCGTTGCCGACTGGCTGTCGCGCAAATGGGGCCAGTCGGTGATCGTCGAGAACCGCACCGGCGCCGGCGGCAATATCGGCGCCGAAGTCGTCGCCAAGGCCGATCCCGACGGTTACACGCTCCTGTCGGCGCCGCCCGGACCGCTGGTCGTCAATCAAAACCTTTATGCGCACCTCGACTTCGATCCGCTGCAGTTCGTGCCGATCGTCGTCCTCGGACGGGTGCCGAACGCGCTCGTGGTCAATCCGAGCAAGATCAAGGCCGCCAGCGTCAAGGATTTCATCAGCTACGCCAAGGCCAATCCGGGCAAAATCACCGACGCTACCCAGGGCAACGGCACGACCTCGCATCTGACGTCCGAACTGTTTCAGATGATGGCGCACGTGAAGCTGCAGAACGTGCCGTATCGCGGCTCGGCGCCGGCGCTCAACGACCTCGTCGCCGGCAATGTCGACTGCATGTTCGACAATCTCGGCGTGTCGATGCAATTCGTCAAAGCCGGCAAGCTGAAATTGATCGCCGTCGCTTCGCCGAACCGCGTTGGCTCGCTGCCGGAGGTGCCGACCATCGCCGAGACTTTGCCCGGCTTTGCCTCGGTCACGTGGTTCGCGCTGGCCGCGCCGCCGAACACGCCGGCCGCCATTGTCGACAAGATCAATGCGGCAGTGAACGAGGCGCTGCACGATCCAACCGTCATCAAGCGCTTTGCCAGCCTCACCGCGGAGCCGGCCGGCGGTACGCCGCAAGCCACCGCCGCCTATTTCGGCGACGAGGCGCAACGCTGGAAGAACGTCATCGTCTCCGCTCACGTGACGCTTGATTGAGAGCCGCATGACGGCGACCGCGGCGACGCTTTTCGCGGGATGGCGAGCTTGGGCGCGGCTTGCCGCGATTGCCGGCGCGCTCGTGCTCGCAAACGCCATCGCCGCCGGCGCCGCCGAGCCCTATCCGACGCGTCCGATCCGGCTCGTTGTCGGCTTTTTGGCTGGCGGGCCGACTGACATTCCGGCCCGCTTCATCGCCGACCGCTTGACCACGCAGCTCGGCCAAAAGGTTTACGTCGAGAACAAGCCAGGCGCTGGCGGCATGATCGCGCTCAACGACGTGCTGGCGCAGCCGCGCGACGGCTATACGCTGCAGTTCTGCACCTATTTCGATGCGATCAACACGCTGCTCTACAAGAACGTCTCCTACAAGCTGAGCGATATCGCGCCGGTGGCGCTGGTGTCGAAATACTATTACTTGATGGCGCTCGCCAAATCGGTTCCGGTCGACACGTTCGATCAGTTCATAAGCTACGCCAAGGCGCATCCCGGCGACATTCTCTACGGCACCGTCGGCGCCGGATCGACGCAGGAGCTGGTGGCGCACGAGCTGGAAAAGACCGCCGGCATCCGGATGACCAAGGTGCCGTTCAAGGGCGCCAACGTCATTACCCAGGAGATGCTGGCCGGTCGCATTCATTTTCAGGTCGCGCCGCCGATCGCAGTCGGGCCGTTCTACCGCAGCGGCGAGCTCAAGGTGCTGGCCTCGACCAGCCCGCAGCGGCTGAAAAGCTTTCCGGACGTGCCGACGCTGACCGAGCGCGGTTTTTCGCTGGCGCCGTTCGGCTGGCTCGGCGTCTGCGCCGGGGCCGGCACGCCGAAGTCGATTGTCGACCTTCTCAATCGCCACATTGTGTCGATCACGCGATCGGACGATTACCGCAACTTTTTGGAGAAGGCCGGCAACATTCCCGCCTCGACAACGCCCGAGGAATTCGGCCGCGTTGTTGTTCAAACCGTTGAGGAGGCGGCACCGTACATTCGCGAATTCCACATGCAGATCGAATGATCCGCGATGAACGCGGCGAGCGGCGACCGCGCTCTTCCCGCATGTCACTTCGCTCATGCGTGCACCACACGAGCAAACCATGAAACGCAGCACTGATCGTATTCTAACCACCCATGCCGGCAGCCTGCCGCGGCCGCCCGACTTGCTGGCGCTGGTCGAGCGCGACGGACCGGAAGCCTTCGATGAGCCGGCGGCGGCGACACGCCTCCGCGCCGCGGTAGCCGAAATCGTGCACCGCCAAGCCGGGCTCGGCATCGACGTGATCGACGACGGCGAGTACGGCAAGCCGAGTTTCGTCAGCTATATCAACGAGCGTTTAGGCGGCTACGAAGTCGACACCAAGGCCGGGCCCCGCAACCAATGGGCCTCCTCACGTGAAGGCCGTTCGTTCCCGGAATTTTATGCCGACACCCACGCCGCCTCGCGTCACGCCCACATGGTCTGCACCGGACCGATCACCTACAAGGGTCACGCCCGGCTGCAGCGCGACGTCGACAATCTGAGGGCCGCCCTCGAAGGCGTCGCGGTCGAAGACATCTTCATGCCGGCGATTTCGCCGTCGAACATCGAGGACTGGCAGCGCAACGCCTACTACAAGAGCCAGGACGAGTATGTCTTTGCCATCGCCGAGGCGATGCGCGAGGAATACGAGGCGATCGTCAAGGCCGGCTTTTTGTTGCAGATCGACGATCCACGGCTCGTCACCTATTACATCATCCATCCCGAGGCGAGCATTGCCGATTGCCGCCAATGGGCGGAAGTCCGCGTCAATGCGCTCAATCATGCGCTGCGCAACATCGCGCCGGAGAAAATCCGCTTCCACACCTGCTACGGCATCAATATGGGGCCGCGCATCCACGACATGG
>JASHPU010000098.1 GCA_030037885.1 Xanthobacteraceae bacterium
TGGTACTTCCGCCGCATGGAACACAGTTTCGCCGATCGCATATGACGGCTTCCACCGAGCGGAACGGGGTCGAGGTTGCAGCGCAGCGCCGGTGCGGGCGGGCGTGGCGTGCTGTTGTCGGATGTTTGCTTGCCGTGGTGCTGCTGGCGGCTGCAGGCTGGACTGCACGGCACGCCTTGCTGCGCGAGGCGGCGGCGCTGTGGATCGTGTCGGATGTACCGGCGCCGGCTGATGCGGCGGTGGTTCTCGGCGGCGGCCTCGAATACCGGCCCTTCGCGGCAGCCGAGTTCTATCGCCGCGGCCTGGTGCCGAAGATTTTGGTCTCGAATATCGGCGCCAGCCCGGCCGAACGGCTCGGCGTGTTGCGCTCGCACGTGCGCGAAAATATTGAGGTGCTCGAGAAGCTCGGCGTGCCTGCGGCCGCAATCGAGCCGTTCGGCAGCAATCTGAAAGATACTTACGCCGAGGCAGCGGCGTTGCACGACTGGGCCAAGCAGACCGGCGCCCACACCGTCCTGGTGCCCACCGATATTTTCGCGGCGCGTCGGCTGCGCTGGATCATGCACCGCATCTTCGGCGACGACGCCGTCGTTCTGGTGCCGGCGGTCGATCCGCCGGACTACAGCCGCAACGATTGGTGGCAGACCGAGGACGGCGTCGTCACGTTTCAGAACGAAGTCATCAAGTACGTCTACTATCGGCTGAAGTACTGAACCATGACATCCGACGTGGCCATCAGGATCGCCGGACTCGGCAAGAAATACCGCATCCGGCAGCAGCGCCGCGAACGCTACGTCGCGCTGCGCGATGTGCTCTCCGACGCGGTCCGCGATCTTTTCCGCCGCAAGCAAAAAAAATACCCACGGCCGACGATCGAGGATTTTTGGGCGCTCAAGGACGTCTCGTTCGAGGTCAGGCGCGGCGAGGTCACCGGCGTCATCGGCCGCAACGGCGCCGGCAAGTCGACGCTGCTCAAACTGATCAGCCGCATCACCGAGCCGAGCGCGGGCCGCATCGAGCTGAACGGACGCGTCGCCAGCATGCTCGAGGTCGGTACCGGCTTTCATCCCGAGTTGACCGGACGCGAGAACATTTTTCTTAACGGCGCCATCCTCGGCATGCGGCATGCCGAGATCAAGCGTCGGTTCGACGAGATCGTCGCCTTCTCCGAGGTCGAAGATTTCCTCGACACGCCGGTCAAGCGGTTTTCGTCCGGCATGTACGTGCGACTTGCCTTCGCCGTCGCCGCGCATCTGCACACTGAAATTCTGATCGTGGACGAGGTGCTGGCGATCGGCGATGCCGAGTTTCAGCGAAAATGCCTGGGCCGGATGTCCGATGTGGCGCAGGGCGGCCGCACGGTTCTCTTCGTCAGCCACAACATGGCGGCGATCCGCCGCCTGACGCAGCGCTGCATCGTGCTCGATCACGGCCGCGTCAAACTTGACGCGCCGCCGCAGGAAGCGATCGAATACTATCTGAAGCAATCGAGTGACGGCATCGCCGAGGGATGTTTCATCCGCGCCGCGCCGCGGCCGCACGACCGGCCGTTCTATGTCGAGCGCGTCAGCACGCGCCGCGACGTGCGCGGCGATCCGGTCGGGCAATTCGACTGCGATCAGCCGATCATGGTTGGCATCGAGTACACGGCGACACGGCCGATTCCGGGGCTTTACGGCTACATGCAGCTGCAGCGCCTCGACGGCACCGTAATCTACGAGGGCGACAGCGGCGATGCCGGCGCCAACCCGTTCGACCGCCTGCCGGCCGGTTCCGGCACCGCCTGGATCAGAATTCCCGAACGGATTCTGGGCGCCGGCACCTACCAGATCCATGTCAGCTTTGCGTCGGCGTTGGACCCGTCCGGACCGGTCGTCGACAATCCCGGAGTGGTCGGCGAGTTCACGCTGGACGATACCAGTACCCGCCGCGGCAACCGCCGCATGGGCTATCTGTCGATGAAATTAGCCTGGCAAGTTGCCGGCCAGTCTCGCCGACCGCAGACTGCCCGGTTTCCCGACGGTCGGGGCGTCGAGTGATCCAGGCAATTATCCAAGCCCGCATGAATTCGACGCGGCTGCCGGGAAAAGTCACGCTGCCATTCGTCGCCGGATACACTTTCCTCGGTTGGGCCATCGAGCGGATACGGCTGTCGAAGATGGTCGACCGCGTCGTGGTCGCGACGTCCACCGACTCGAGAAACGACGCGATCGAGGAATTGTGCGCGCGGCATGCCGTCGCCGTGGTTCGCGGCAGCGAGGACGACGTCGTGGCCCGCTTTGCCGGGGCGATCCGACAATTTCCGGCAAACGTCATCGTCCGCGCCACGGCCGACAATCCGCTCGTCGACCTCGTCGAGATGGATCGAATGATCGGCTTACTGGAAGCGGAAGATTTGGAATATGCCACCGCCCATTCCGCCGGCTTTGCGCTTGGCACGGGGACGGAGGCATTCACCGTGGAGGCGTTTGCGCGCGTTGCGGCCGCTGTCCTCGACGCATACGAGCGCGAGCATGTTACGCCGTACTTTTATCGTCATCCGGCGCTGTTTCGACAGCGAAAGATGACGCCGCGGCAGCCCCATCGATTTTCCTCCCGAGCGCGGCTCACGCTCGATACGGCGGAAGACCTTCGGTTCTTGAAAGCGCTTGCCGAGGCGATGGGCTTTTCGCGGCCGGCGGCCCAGCCCGCGACCGGAGAAATCCTCTCCTTTCTCGAATCCCGACCTGACATCGCGGCGATCAACGCACGCGTCGCGCAAAGTACGCCAGCGGCGCCATAAAGTGCTTATTCGCTGCAAGACGGCGGACGAATGCCGAAGCAGATAAAAGCCAGCATCATCGTTACCTGTTACAACAAGGAACGTTACATTTCGCGCGCGATCAACAGCTGCATCAATCAGAGTTTTCCCGAAGGTCAGTTCGAGGTCGTCGTCGTCGACGACGGATCGACCGACGGCAGCCGTGAAGCGATCACGCTGTATCACGGCTTCGGCGGCTACCACTTCATTCGCACGAACTTTCTAAGGAGGAATATGGGCGCGGCCCACGCCTCAAACGTCGGCATGCGCATGGCGCGCGGCCAGTACCTCGTCTTCGTCGACGGCGACGATTACATCCATAAAGACTTTCTCAAGGTGATGACCGAAGTGCTCGAGTGGAATCCCGAGATCGGCTTCGTCTACTGCGATCTCATCATTGTTCCAGATCCGGCCCGCGGCCAATATCGCAGGCTCGCACTCAACACGCTCGGCCGCCTGCTCAACCACGGCGCGGCCGTCGCTTACAGAAAGCAGTACCTCGAAGCCCTGGGCGGCTGGGATGAGTCTTTGCGCAACTGTTACGACTATGATCTGCTGCTGCGTTACCGAAAAAAATACCGCGGCTACCACCTGCGCTTGCCGTACTATCGGTACTTCAAGGCGGGCAGCGTGCTCAGCACACGCAGCGCCGAGCGCCGGCAGCTGCAAAGAATGATTCGTGCCAGGCACGCAAAAAAACGGCCGCATTGAATACGCGGTTCGATCGAATATGAAAACGATCCAAATCGGCAATCGAACGATCGGCCCTGGCCGGCCCACGTTCATCATCGCCGAGGCCGGCGTGAATTACAACGGAAGCCTGGCGTTGGCCCTTGAACACATCAAGAGGGCCGCAGAGGCCGGTGCCGACGCAATCAAGTTCCAGGTTTATGATGCAGCCAAGCTGGTGACGAAGAAGGCTTCGCGGTATTGGCGGGTCGGCGATATCAAGGTCAAAACCCAATACGAGGCTTTCACCAAGTTCAAACAATTGTCGGCGGACGATTACCGGCGCATGTCGACATATGCCAAGCGCCTGGGCGTCGTTCTCTTCGCCACGCCGTTTACGCTGGAGGCCGTCGACCTGCTGGAACGGGTCGGCGTGCCGGTCTACAAGATTGCCGCCGCCGATATCACCTATTTCCCGCTGCTCAGGAAGGTTGCGCAAACGGGCAAGCCGATCATCGTGTCAGCCGGCGCGGCGACCGCCGGCGAGATTGAGGAAGCGGTGGACTACATCAAGTCGTTCGATAACGACAGGATCATCCTGCTGCATTGCATATTGAGCTACCCCACGGCGCAACACGACGTCAATTTGCGAATGATCGACGGCATGCAGCGGCTGTTTCCGGAACATCCGATCGGCCTTTCCGATCACACGTTCAGCCATCTGACGCCGGCTCTGGCGGTTATGCGCGGGGCGCTTGTCGTCGAAAAGCATTTCACCATCGATAAGTCGCTTCCCGACAATCCCGATCACGAGTTGGGCGTCGATCCGGACGGCTTGCGGAGTTTGGTTGCTGCGGTAAGGCTTGCCGAAGTAAGCCTGGGCGAGGATCGCAAGCAGCCGGTGCTGGCCGAGGTCAGCGCCAGAGAACTGGCGCGCCGGTCGCTGACGTCGCTGCGGCGGATTCCGAAAGGCGCGAAAATAACCGCCAAAATGTTGATTGGCAAACGGCCCGGCACGGGCATCCCGTGCAAATTCCTCGATCTTATTGTCGGGCGTCGCGCCGCCGTCGACATTCCTGAGGATACCACGCTGACGTGGGACATGGTGTGACGGCCGCGCCGGACGTCGGCGCGTCGATGTACGGTTTGGCCGAGCGGCTGTTTCCTATTTGCCGCAGCCTGACCGGCGACGGCGTTCGGCAAACGCTCGGCATCCTCCGTGAGCAGCTTTGCAGTCTGAGCATTCATGAAGTGCCGAGCGGCACCCGCTGTTTCGATTGGGTCGTGCCCGACGAATGGAACATCAAAGCCGCCTTCATTGTCCGTCCCGACGGGCGCAAAATCGCGGATTTTTCCGAAAACAACCTGCACGTCGTCGGCTATTCCGAGCCGGTCGACAAGGACATCGATCTATCGGAGCTGCAAAATCACCTGCATTCTCTGCCGGATGATCCGGACGCCATTCCCTACGTCACCAGCTATTACAACCGCAGCTGGGGCTTTTGCCTGCGCCACCGCGAGCGGCAGGCGCTGCCGCAAGGCCGCTATCGGGTGGTGATCAAAAGCACGCTGGCCCCCGGCAGCCTGACCTATGGCGATTTGATTCTGCCGGGCCGCGACGCAAAGGAGGTTCTGATTTCCACTTATGTTTGCCATCCATCCATGGCGAACAACGAATTGTCGGGCCCCGTCGTTGCTGTGCAACTTGCCAAGTGGATCACCGAGCGGAAGGACAGGCGTTATACGTACCGCTTTGTCTTCGCCCCCGAAACCATCGGCGCCATCCTCTACATCAGCCGCCACCTCGAACATCTCAAGAGATATGTGATCGCCGGATTCAACGTCACCTGTGTCGGCGACGAGCGGACGTACTCTTATCTGCCGAGCCGCAACGGCGACACGCTGGCTGATCGCGTCGCGCAGCACGTGCTCAAGTGTCGCGCGCCGGATTACAAGCGCTACCGCTTCCTCGCCCGCGGCAGCGATGAGCGGCAATACTGCGCCCCAGGCGTCGACCTGCCCGTGGTGTCGGTCATGCGGTCGAAATACGCCGAATATCCCGAGTATCACACCTCCAGGGACGATCTCTCGCTGATCACGCCGGCCGGCCTTGCCGGCAGCTTCGAAGCCTTGCGTGACTGTATCGATGCCATCGAGAGCGAGCGACGGTATCGCGGCACCGTATTATGCGAACCGCAGATGAGCAGGCGCGGGCTATATTCGGCGCTCGGCGCGCGCGGCATTCCGGCC
>JASHPU010000099.1 GCA_030037885.1 Xanthobacteraceae bacterium
GGCCGAAGGAGTGCATGCTCTACGCGCTCGGCGTCGGGCTCGGCCAGGATCCGATGGACGAGGACCAGCTCGCGTTCGTTTATGAAAAGAACCTGAAAGTGCTGCCGACGATGGGCGCGGTGCTCGGCCATCCCGGTTTCTGGATGCGCGATCTCGACACCGGCGTCGACTGGGTTCGGATCGTCAACGGCGAGCAGGGCGTGCGGCTGCATCGGCCGCTGAAGCCGCAGAACACCGTGATCGGCCGGCAGCGCATTCTCGAAGTGGTCGACAAGGGCACCGGCAAGGGCGCGCTGGTCTTCGCCGAGCGCAAGGTGACCGACAAGACGACCGGCGAACTGATCGCCACCGTGACGCAGACGACCTTCTGCCGCGCCGACGGCGGTTTCGGTGGTCCGCCGCGCCAGGCGCCGGAGCCGCATCCGATTCCGCGCCGCGCGCCCGACGCCGTGTGCGATCTGAAAACGCGGCCCGAGACGGCGCTGATCTATCGCCTGAGCGGCGACCGCAATCCGCTGCACGCCGAACCGGCTGTAGCGCGCGCCGCCGGCTTTCCACGGCCGATCGCGCACGGGCTCGGCAATTTCGGCTTCGCCGGCCACGCGGTGCTCAAAACCATGTGCGGTTACGATCCGCAAAAACTGATCGCGTTCGCCTGCCGCTTCTCGGCGCCGGTATTTCCCGGCGAGACGCTGCGCACCGAGATGTGGCGCGACGGCGCCATGGTGAGCTTCCGCACCCGCGTGGTCGAGCGCGACGTGATCGCCGTCAATAACGGCCGCGCCGAGGTCAAGTCGTGAGCGAGAGCGCGGAGCTGGCGCAAATCCGCGAAGCGGTGCGCGCGCTCTGCGCCGATTTTCTTGGCGAGTACTGGCGGGCGCTCGACCGCGAGCGCGCCTATCCGGAACAGTTCGTCGCCGCGTTGACCAAGGCCGGCTTTCTGGCGGCGCTGATCCCCGAACAATACGGCGGCAGCGGGCTCGCCATGAGCGCGGCAGTCGCCATCATGGAGGAGATTCAAGCGTCCGGCTGCAACGGCGCCGCCTGCCACGCCCAGATGTACACGATGGGCACGCTGCTCCGGCACGGCAGCGCGGAGCAGAAGGCCCGTTATTTGCCCGACATCGCCCGCGGAAAACTGCGCCTGCAAGCGTTCGGCGTCACCGAGCCGACCTCCGGCACCGACACGCTCGCCCTGCGCACCAGCGCCGTGCGCGACGGCGATTATTACGTCATCAACGGCCAGAAAATCTGGACGTCGCGCGCCGAACATTCCGATCTGATGCTGCTGCTCGCCCGGACCACGCCACGACCCCCACCCGACCCTCCCCCGTCTGCGGGGGAGGGTAGGGTGGGGGCATCGCGCACCGCAGGTCTGTCGGTTTTCATCGTCGACATGCGTGAGGCCAAAGGCCGCGGCCTGACCATCCGGCCGATCCGCACCATGATGAATCACGCCACGACGGAAGTCTTCTTCGAGAATATGCGCGTGCCGGCCGCGAACCTGATCGGCAACGAGGGCGAAGGCTTTCGTTACATCCTGTCCGGCATGAACGCCGAGCGCATCCTGATTGCCGCCGAATGCATCGGCGACGCCAAATGGTTCATCGCCAAGGCCGCCTCCTATGCGGGCGAGCGGGTGGTGTTCGGCCGCCCGATCGGCCAGAACCAAGGCGTGCAGTTTCCCATCGCCCGCTGTTACATCGACATGCGCGCCGCCGAGCTGATGGTGCGCGAAGCCGCCGCGCTCTACGAAGCCGGCCAGGAATGCGGTGCCGAGGCCAACATGGCCAAGCATCTCGCCGCCGAAGCGTCCTGGGCCGCCGCCGACATGTGCGTGCAGACCCACGGCGGTTTCGGCTTTGCCGAAGAGTTCGACATCGAGCGCAAATTCCGCGAGACCCGGCTCTACACGGTGGCGCCGATCTCGACCAATCTGGTGCTGTCCTATATCGCCGAGCACGTGCTGGGATTGCCGCGGTCGTATTAAGGAACTAACGCAAACAGAATCTCCATTGCCGGGCTTGATGGATAAGAAAAGTTCGATGGCATTGCCCCTCTCCGGTCTTCTCGTCGTCTCGCTCGAACAGGCGGTGGCGGCGCCGATGTGCACCTGCCGGCTCGCCGACGCCGGCGCGCGCGTCATCAAGATCGAGCGGCCGGAGGGCGATTTCGCCCGCTTCTATGACGATCTGGTGCACGGCGAGTGCAGCTATTTCGTCTGGCTCAACCGCGGCAAGGAATCGGCGGTGCTCGATCTGACCAAGGCGGCTGATCAGACGCTACTGCACGCCATGATCGCGCGCGCCGATGTGTTTGTGCAGAACCTGAAACCCGATTCAGCAGCCAAGCTGGGATTTGCGGCGAAAACCCTGCGGCAGAAATTCCCGCGGCTGATTTGCTGCTCGATTTCGGGCTTCGGCGAGACCGGCCCATACGCGACGCGCAAGTCCTACGACATGCTGATCCAGGCGGAATCGGGGCTTGCGTCGATCACCGGCACGGTCGAGCCGGCGCGCGTCGGCGTGTCGGTGTGCGACATCGCTTCGGGCATGAATGCCTATGAGGCTATCTTGGAAGCGCTGATCGATCGGCAGCGCACCGGCAAGGGCGCCGCGCTGTCGGTCTCGATGTTCGACGCCATGGCGGACTGGATGGCGGTGCCGCTGCTGCAACAGGAAGCCGGCACGCCACCGCGGCGGATCGGCTTGGCCCACACCTCGATCGCGCCGTATGGAGCCTTTCGCACCCGCGACGGCGTCGACGTTCTGATCTCGATCCAAAGCGACCGCGAATGGCGCGTGCTGGCCGAAAAGGTCTTGGGCGACGCGGCGCTCGCCGCCGATCCGGCCTTCGCCACCAATGTCGAGCGCGTCAAGCGCCGCGCCGAGACCGACCGCAAGGTCGCGGCGGTGTTCGGCGCTCTCGGTGCCGACGCGCTGACGCAAAAACTGGCCGCCGCCGATATCGCCTTCGCGCGGGTCAACAGCCCGGCCGATCTGGCGCGCCATCCGCAACTGCGCCGCATCAGCGTCGGCACACCGAGCGGGCCGGTGTCCTATCCGGCGCCGGCCGAGCGCAACGCGTCGGGCGCGCGGCGCTACGGTCCGGTGCCGGCGCTTGGCGAACATACCGAACAGGTGCGCGCGGAATTTTCGCCGTCTACAATCGCCGCCAAATAGCAGGAGCATATGATGGATATCGGCTTTATCGGGCTCGGCAATATGGGGGCGCACATGGCGCGGCGGCTGGTCGAGGCCGGGCACAAGGTCATCGTCTACGACGTGCGCCAGGAGGCGATCGGCAATATCGCGGCGCTCGGCGCCGTCGCGGCGCGCTCGCCGCGCGAAGTCGCCGACGCGGCCGAGACCGTGATGGCGAGCCTGCCGACGCCGGACATCGTTCTCAAAGTCGCAACCGGGCCGGACGGCGTGATCGAAGGCAAGCGCGTGCGCCGCTTCGTCGATCTTTCGACCACCGGCTCGGTGATGGCGCAGCGCATTTTCAAGCTGCTGGCCGCCAAGAACATCGTGCAGATCGATGCGCCGGTCAGCGGCGGCGTACGCGGCGCCGCCAAGGGCACGGTCGCCGTCATGGCGTCGGGACCGCGCGCCGAAGTCGAAGCGGTCGAGCCGGCGCTCAAGGTGATCGGCAAGTTCTTTTATATCGGCGAACGGCCGGGCGCCGGCCAGACCATGAAGCTCTGCAACAACGTGCTGTCCGCCGCCGCCATGGTGGCGACCTCCGAATCGTTCGTCACCGGCGTCAAGGCCGGGCTCGACCCGCGCGTCATGGTCGACGTGATCAACGCCAGTTCGGGACGCAGCACCGCCACCGAGCAGAAATTTCCCGAAGTCGTCATTCCGCGCACCTTCAATCAGGGCTTCACTGCAGGGCTGATGCTCAAGGACGTGAACCTGTTCCTGTCGGAGGCCAAAGCGCTCGGCGTGCCGGTCGAGACCATCGAAGCCGTCGCCGCGCTGCTCAAGCTCACCTGTGACGAACTCGGGCCCGACAAGGACATCACCACCGTAGTGCAGCCGATCGAGAAACGCGCCGGTGTCGAGGTGCGTGCGCCAGCATCCTGACAAGCGGATCGATGAACAAACGGATCGATGATCGTGCGCACGTTTCGCCTGCAGGTTCGCCTGCGGCCGCGGCCGTGAAGGTGCCGCGTCTCGATGACTTCCGCCGCATCGTCGTGAAGGTCGGCTCATCGCTCTTGGTCGATTCGCAGGCGGGCAAGTTGAAGGAGGCTTGGCTCGCATCGCTCGCCGCCGACCTCGCGGCGCTGCATGGCAAGAAGCGCGACGTTCTGGTGGTCTCCTCCGGCGCCATTGCGCTCGGCCGCGCCGTGCTCAAGCTGCCGGCTGGCGTCCTCAAGCTCGAGGACAGCCAGGCGGCCGCGGCGGTCGGTCAGATCGCACTGGCGCGCACCTGGAGCGAGGCGCTGTCGCGGCACGGCCTGACCGCCGGCCAAGTGCTGGTGACGCTCGGCGATACCGAGGAGCGGCGGCGCTATCTCAACGCCCGCTCGACCGTCGAGCGCCTCTTGGAATGGCGCGCGGTGCCCGTGATCAACGAGAACGACACGGTGGCGACCAGCGAGATCCGTTACGGCGACAACGACCGCCTCGCCGCCCGCGTCGCCACCATGGCGAGCGCCGACCTTCTGGTGCTGCTGTCGGACGTGGACGGCCTTTATGACGCGCCGCCCGGCACGACGGCTTCGGCCAAGCACGTGCCGATCGTAGAGCGTGTTACGCCTGCGATCGAAGCGATGGCCGGAGCTGCCGGGTCGGAACTGTCGCGCGGCGGCATGCAGACCAAGATCGAAGCCGCTAAGATCGCAACCGGCGCCGGTACCCACCTGATCATCGCCTCGGGCCGGGTCGACCACCCGCTGCGCGCAGTCGCCAAGGGCGCGCGCTGCTCCTGGTTTATTGCCGCAGGAAGCCCGGTGGCGGCGCGCAAGAAGTGGATCGCCGGCTCGCTCGAACCCAAAGGCACGCTGACCATCGACGCCGGAGCGGTCGAGGCGCTGCGCCGGGGCAAAAGCCTGCTGCCGGCCGGCGTGATGCGCGTGGATGGCAGCTTCGGGCGCGGCGACGCGGTCGTGATCCGCGGCCCGGACGGCGCCGAAATCGGTCGCGGTCTATGCGCCTACGACGCCCCAGATGCGCAAAAAATCAGGGGCCATTCCTCAGCCGATATTGCTTTGATCCTCGGCTTTTCGGGCCGCGCCGAAATGGTTCATCGCGACGATCTGGTGGTCGACCGCCACTAAGCGGCTGGATGCCGGCCCCAGCGTCTAAGCAAACGCAAAAACAGGCGAGCCGGGCGCCACCCATTGGATGAGTCCGCGCGCCCGGCCCTGACCTTTGCGACACGTAAGACGCCACGCACCAACACAACGTCGAAGACGCAACTTGCCTCACTGACTGTGCCGTAACGGCGGACCGGCTGGCCGGTTCCGGGCAAAGCCCGGAAATGCCAGGAAAACAACCGGCAGGCTCAAGAAAGGATGAACCCCGACCGCTAAAGCGACCGGGGTTCGACGCCGGGTGATTGAGGGTGAGGGGCTGGGGGGCTTCGCCCGGCGCCTGACCATCAACGTCGCGCCGGTGCGCTGGTTCCTGCCGCGACGACAAATTTTTTCGGCCGGCGCGAAAATTCTTTTGGTAGGGGCGCCGGCCGCCCGGAGCTGACCAGCCGCAGGCGCCGGCGAACCGCCGCGGCGGCTGCCCCGCGAGGTTTGGCCGTTACATCGATCCGCTTGCCGCCAGGCATGATCACATAGCGGGCTGAAACGCTGAGCCGGCCCCGGTCGCCGCCTCTGCCCTCCACCACATAGATGGCACCGACCGGGAAGGACTTCGGCAATCGGTTTGACCGTGGTTCAGTCACTGCACGCATCATGTCCTCCAGATTTGCGGGTCTTTGGCCGCAACGGGCCGGACCGCGCGTGGGTTCCTGAGATGCATCGTTGGATGGAATGGGCACCATTGCCGTTTCGGATGATCAAGCTTTTGGAATCGCTGCTGATTCACGGTTTTGACGCTAAAAAGACTATCCCCGATATTCACAGGAGGTTGCCGGTATTTATCGCATCGATCGGGTTCGCGTGTGTCGCCTGACAGTGCTGTCCCAAGAAAAAATGGCTGCCCATCACGCGGCGCGTGCCGGCGGCGGCCGCGCCTCGCGGGGTCTGCGCGAACGTGCTAGGACACGGCGAAGACCCGCCGGATCAAGTCTATGAACGTTCCCCTGCAGGCGGTTGAAAGAACCGGCAAGCTCGAGGCGGCCATGCGGGCGCTCGGCCGTGAAGTGCGCGAGGCCGCGCGCGCCGTCGCTCTTGCTCCTGCTGCGCAAAAGAACCGGGCGCTTGCCGCCATGGCGGAGGCCATTCGCACCTCCCGCGCCGCGATCCTCGCCGCCAATACCCAGGACGTCGCGCAGGCCAAGGCGGCGCAGGCGAGCGCCGCATTCATCGATCGG
>JASHPU010000100.1 GCA_030037885.1 Xanthobacteraceae bacterium
GCCGTTGTTGACGTTGGCGTAGACGACCGCGTTGAGGCGATCGATCTCGCCGCGCAGCGGCTGCAGATAATAATCGGTCCGCTCGGCGCCGATGCCGTCGAAGGCGCTGTTGAGCATGCGGATGATTTCCGACGACTCGTTGTTGACGATGCGGCCGGTTTTCTTGTCCCATAGCGTCGGCACGGTGACCTTGCCGGTATAGTGCGGGTCGCTCGCCGTATAGGCCTCGTGCAGATAGTGAAAGCCGTTGACCTTGTCCGGCGTGCAGTCGGGGAATGCCGGATTGTCCTCGTAGGTCCAACCCTGCCGGGGCATGCCGGGAATCGCGTAGGCGACGGAAATGGCATCCGAAAGTTTTTTGATGGCGCGATAGATCAGCGTGCGGTGCGCCCACGGGCAGGCGTGCGCGACGTAGAGATGGTAGCGCCCGGGCTCGGCCTTGAAGCCCGACGAGCCGTCGGCGGTGATGACGTCGCGGAAGCGGCTGTCGAGGCGGCGGAAGTCGCCTTGCTTGCCGGTCTCTTCCGGCAATTGCTCGTCGGTCCATTTGCCGTCGATCAAAATGCCCATCAGGCGGCCTCCCCGCGCGCCAGTGCCGCGGCGTTGCGGATCGCCGCGATATTGGCGCGATACGAAGCGGGCATGCGGTCCTTGAACACGGCGGAGCCGGCGACGAAGGCGTTGGCGCCGGCGCGCGCCGCCTCCGGCGCGATCTGCGGCGTGATGCCGCCGTCGATCTCGATGTCGATCGGCCGGCCGGCCGCCATGGCGCGCAGATTGCGCACCTTGTCGAGCGCGCCGGCGATGAATTTCTGGCCGCCGAAACCGGGATTGACCGACATGACCAGGATCAGGTCGACGATATCGACGACGTGCTCGATCGTGCTTTCGGGCGTACCGGGATTAAGCGTGACGCCGGCCTTCTTGCCGAGCGCGCGGATCGCCTGCAGCGAGCGGTGGATGTGCGGGCCGGCCTCGACATGCACCGTGATGATGTCGGCGCCGGCCTTGGCGAAGGCCTCGAGATACGGATCGCACGGCGCGATCATCAGGTGCACATCCAGCGTTTTTGCCGTGTGCGGCCGGATCGCTTTCACCATCTCCGGACCGATCGAAATGTTCGGCACGAAATGGCCGTCCATGACATCGACATGGATCCAGTCGGCACCCGCTTGGTCGACCGCGCGGACTTCGTCGCCGAGCTTGGCGAAATCGGCGGACAGGATCGACGGGGCGATGATGAGGGGACGCGGCACGGCGCTCTCCGCAATTGCCGTTCGCCTAACACGCCGCCAGCGGGGCGGCAACGCGCCTTCGCGCGGGCGGCAATATTTGCCGGCACGGCTGCGGCCGCGGCAAATCCTGGCGCGCTTTCCGATCTGCGCCACGGCGAAAGTCCCTTTGCTTCCGAGGCTTAGCGCGCGGCCCCGGTTTTGCATCGCCGGTCGCTGCAGCGTTCGGCGAAACCGACTGCCAATTCGAGGAGCGCATCATGTCTTTATCCGTCAACGGCTCGAACGCCAATAATCCGTTCGCCTCGCTGCAATCCTTGCAATCCTTATGGCAGCAGCAATCGTCGGCAGGTGGCGCGCAAACGCCGTCGGATCCGCTGTCAGCGCTGTTGTCGGCGCTTAACCAGGAAGGCGCGGGCGGCGCTGCCGTGTCTCCGACAAATGGCACCAACTCCTCGGGCAGCACGGCCGCGCAATCGACATCGCCGCAATTCGGCCCGCAGACGCTGCAGGCTTTGTTGGCCCTGCAATCGAACGGCACAAACGCGCAATCCCTGGCCTCGGCCGTCGACAGTGCCGGCGCCGATGATCCCCTGTCGGCGCTGGGGAGCCAGTCGTCGCAAGGTTCGCAGGGCCATCACCACCATCACCACGGCGCCGACGCTTCCAACGGCTCAGACGGCGCCGCGTCAAGTAGCGCCAGCTCCAATTCCGGCGGCGGCAGCACCAGCGGCAACGATCTTCAACAATTGCTGCAGCAGATGCAGGCGCAGCTGGTTGCTCCGGCCGGCACGCAGAACACCGTCACCGCATAGCGGCCCCTTGTCGTCATTCCGGATCGCCGCGCAGCGGCGAGTCCGGAATCCATAACCCCTGCGTCGGGATTATGGATTCCGGGCTGCTCGCGGAGCTTGTCATCGGGCCGGCCCGGGGTCCCCATCGCGCAAGCGCGATGGGGTGCCCCTCTTCGGGCCGGACCCGTTGGCTCGCCCCCGGAATGACGATAAATCATCCGGATCCGCTGACCCTGGACTTGACCGCCCGGCCGCGATAGCGCGTGGGTGCAATGGAGGTTTTTTCCCGTGGCCCGCGCGGACGTCATTGTGCTGGGAGCCGGCATCGTCGGCGTCTCGATTGCGCTGCATCTCGTCAAGCGCGGGCTGTCGGTTGTGCTGATCGACCGCGGCGGCGTCGGCGAGGGCACCTCCTACGGCAATACCGGCATTATCGAGGGCGACACGATTTTTCCGCAGGCGTTTCCATCCAGTTGGACGACGCTGTTGCGCATCGCGCTCAAGCGTGCACCGGAAGCCAATTATCATCTGTCGTTTCTGCCGCAGGTGGCGCCGTGGCTGTTCGCATTTCGCGCCGCGTCGCAGCCGGTGCGGCTCCTTGAGACCGCGCAGGCGATGCGGCCGCTGTTCGCCCGCGCCGTCGCCGAGCACGAGATTTTGACCGGCGAGGCCGGAGCCGGGCGCTATGTCCGCCGGACCGGTTGGCTCAAGCTTTACCGCAGCGACCGCGCGTTTGCCGCGCAGGCGCGCGAGCTTGAGCTTGCGAAAAGCCTCGGCATCGCCAATGTGCCGCTCGACGGCGAGGCGGCCCGCGCGCTCGAGCCGTCGCTCAAGGCGGTGTTCCGGCACGCGGTGCACTGGACCGGCGCCGTGAGTGTGAGCAACCCGCTTAAGCTGACGCGCGCCTACGCGGCGTGGTTTGAGGCGCTCGGCGGCGTCACCGCGAATGGCGACGCGCGCAGCCTGCATCGCGTTCATCCGCACTGGCGCGTCGATACGGCGTCCGGGCCGATCGATGCCGGCGATGTCGTCGTCGCGCTCGGGCCGTGGGCGCCGGATGTGCTCGTTCCGCTCGGCATCAAGCTGCCGCTCGCGGTCAAGCGCGGCTATCACTGGCACTTCCGGCCGCAAGGCAATGCGGGGCTGAGCCGTCCGGTGCTCGATGCGGAGGTCGGTTATTGCCTGGCGCCGATGGAGCAGGGCATCCGGCTCACCACCGGCGCCGAATTCGCCGCGCGCGACGCGGCACCCACGCCGGTGCAGTTCGCGCGGCTGTTGCCGGCGGCGCGGCAATTGTTCGCGCTCGGCGAGCCGGTCGAAGCAAAACCCTGGCTCGGCGCGCGGCCGTGCTTTGCGGATTCGCGGCCGGTGATCGGCCGTGCGCCAAATCAGCGCGGGCTGTGGCTCGCTTACGGCCACGCCCATTGGGGCCTCACGCTCGGCCCTGCCACTGGCCGCCTTATCGCGGAGATGATGACCGGCGCCACGCCGTTCTGCGATCCAAAACCTTACGGCGCCGAGCGGTTCGGGCGGTGATACATAACCGAATAATCTCGGTCGTCATTCCGGATCGCCGCGCAGCGGCGAATCCGGAATCCATAACCCCTCTGTGCTGGGATTACGGATTCCGGGCTCCTCGCGGAGCTTGCCATCGGGCCGGCCGCTTCGGGCCGGCCTCGTTGGCTCGGCCCCGGAATGACGCTGAATCAATTGCCGCTGATAGTGCGTACCACGCTGCTCTCCGGCCGCGTGTTGTTGGCCGACATCTTGTCCTGCGCGCGCAGCATGTCATCGTATTTGGCGATCGTGGTGACCGGTGCCTTGGGCACCATGTGCACGACCTTGAAGCCGGCCGCCTGGAGTTGGCGCAGCAGCTCAGGCAGGGCCTCGGCGGTAGCGTGCTGGAAGTCGTGCATCAGCACGATGCCCTTGCCGCGCTTTTCCAGCTTGCTCATCACCGATTTGATCACCTGCTCGGGCCGCCGCATCTTGAAATCGAACGAGTCGATATCGGTCGAGAAAGTCGCGATGTTGCGCTGGGCGAGATAGGCGAGCAGCACCGGCGGCTGCTGCAGGTCCGGGAAGCGGAAGAACGGCGCGATCGGGCCGTCGACCGCCGCATGCACGGCGCTCACGCCCATCTCGATTTCCTGCTTGGCCTGCTCGATGTCGCTGGCGTACGGATTCCTCGCCAAATCCTTATGCGACCAGGTGTGGCTGCCGATCGTCATGCCGGCGGCGGCGACCATCTTGGAAATTTCCGGATGCCAGGTGGCGTGCTCGCCGATCTCGAAGAACGTCGCCTTGAGACATTGGTCGGCCAGCGCCTTGAGCACCGCCGGCGTATTTTCCGGCCACGGCCCGTCGTCGAACGTCAGCACCACTTCGTGCTCGCGCAGGAAGTCGTATTGCTTGAAATGCTCGAAGCCGAAGGCGGGGCCGCCGGTGGTGTCGATCTGGACGACCCGGGCGAGGCCCATGGCGCCGGGCTTGTCGCAGGCGGGGGCGTTGTTCGCGGCGGCGCGCGAGCCGGGCGGCGTGGCGTTGGCGAGCGCGGCGCCCGCGGTCGCAGGGGCGTTCGGCGCAGCGGAATTTTGCGCAAGCCGCGTTGGTTCGGCCGCAGCGGCTGGTGCGGCGGCGGCGGCCGCGGGCGTCGGCGCTGTCGCAGCCGGCGCTACGACCGCTGCCTGGATCGAAGGCTGAGCAAGTTTTTCACTGACCGGCGGTGCCGCGACGGCGACCGCCGGCTTGACGGCCTGTTCGGCTACCACCGCGTTTGCCGGCTGGACCGCTCTTTGGGCGGCAACGACGCCGAATGCTGCAAGGCCCAACGTCGCCAACGCGGCGACGACAATAATAAGGACGCGCACCGCACCCTCCACCCCAACAGCCGCTCTCTGCTAAAAGTGAAGGCGCAATTGCCGGCTGAGTCAATGAAAACGCGCGCAAATCACAAGCCTGGCGGAATGAAAGATGCGCGTTGTGTCTTCCCTGTACGTTGCGCTGCCGCAACGCGCAAGCCTAGCGGCCGAACCGATCTTTCCAGCTTTCGAGCGCGCCGGCGAACGGCAGTGCAGTGGCTTCGAACACGCCGCGCGCGATCGCCCGCGCCACGACGTTGGCGGCGAGCGCGCCGAGTTCGGTCAACGCCAAATACGGGTCGCCCAGCGGCCGGCGCGCCGTCGAGACTGCAAACATGACGTCGCCGTCGAGCGGCGTGTGCACCGGATAGACGGCACGCGACAGGCCGGACTGCGCCATGACGGCGAGGCGCTTGGCCTGCGCCTTGGTCAGCGCGGCGTCGGTGGCGACAACGACGAGCGTGGTGCTGATCCGGGCGGTGCCTTTGGTCTGCCCCGCGAGCGCGCGCGGCGGGAACGGCTGTGGATAAGAGCGACCGCCGAACTCGCCGTTGTGCTCGAACGGCGCGGCCCAAAACCATGGACCCCCGTCGACGAGCACGCTGCCGGCGGCGTTGACCGCAGCGAGCGCGCCGACGATCGCGCCATCGGCGCTTCGCGCCGAGGCGGAGCCGATGCCGCCTTTGCAGTTCACGGTCGTGGCGCCGGTCCCGGCGCCGACGCTGCCGAGCGCGAAATCGATGCCGCCCGCCACGGCGGCGGCGTAGCCCAGCTCGCGATAAGGCGGAAAGCGGCCCCATTCCTTGTCGCCGCCGCTCAAGAGGTCGAACAGGATCGCGGCCGGCACGATGGGTACGCGCGCGCTGCGCACCGCAAAGCCGCGGCCTTGCTCCTTGAGCCACGCCTGCACGCCGGACGCGGCATCGAGGCCGAACGCCGAGCCGCCCGACAGCGTAATGGCGTCGATGCCTTGCACGGTCTGCGCCGGGTCGAGCAGGGCGGTTTCGCGGGTGCCCGGCCCGCCGCCGCGCAGGTCGATCGAACCGATGGCCGGCTCGTCGAAAATGATCGCGGTGGCGCCGGAGCCGAGGCGCATATCCGCAGCGTGGCCCACCTTGAGGCCGGGAACGTCGGTGATGAGGTTCTGCATGGCAGCTCGCAAAACGGATGAAGCGGAGACGATTTTTCCGGCAGCGTCAACCGCTTGGCGGCCGCTACTTCATTCCGACGTGAACGACCCAAGCAGCCCTTCGCATCCTTATAAGCTTATAGGCCCGACGGCCGCGGGCTTGCACCGCCGGGATCGTCGGCGCATGAATGCTGCCATGCCGAATGTGACCATTGTGGCGGCGCTCCTTGCCGGGATGCTGAGCTTTCTGTCGCCCTGCGTGCTGCCGCTGGTGCCGCCCTATCTCGTCTATCTGACCGGAGCCTCGCTCGAACGCTTTGCCGATAAGGAAACCGCGCCGCGGGCGCGGCGCCAAACCATCGTCGCGGCGCTCCTGTTCGTGTTCGGCTTCGCCACCGTGTTCGTTGCCTTTGGCGCCAGCGCCAGCGCCATCGGCGCGCTGTTGCACGCCTATTCGTATGTGCTCGGCAAGATCGCCGGCGTCATCATCATTGTGATGGGGCTGCATTTCCTCGGCGTCACCCGCATCGCCTTCCTGATGCAGGAGCGGCGGCTCGCGATGCAAAAGCCGATCGGGCTGTGGGGCGCCTACCTCATGGGGCTCGCCTTCGCCTTCGGCTGGACACCCTGCATCGGGCCGATCCTCGGCGCCATCCTGGCGATCGCCGGCTCGCAAGGCACCGTGGCCCGCGGCGCCGGGCTGCTCGCAGTTTATTCGCTTGGGCTTGGCGTGCCGTTCATGATCGCCGCTTTTGCTGCGGAAGCGTTTGCCGCGTTCCTCGGCCGCTTCCGCGCCCATCTGCACATGGTGGAGAAGGCGATGGGCGGTCTGCTCGTGCTGGCCGGGATCGCGTTTTTCACCGGCTGGATCACCGATCTCGGCAGTTGGCTCTTGCAGGCGTTTCCGGCGCTCAATGGGCTTGCGATCTGATCAATCGTCATTCCGGGGCGCCGCGCAGCGGCGAACCCGGAATCCATAACCCCGGCGCTGGGCTTATGGATTCCGGGTTCCTCGCTTCGTTCGGCCCCGGAATGACGAAGAAAGAAAGCTCGCCACGAGGGCGAGCCTTTCGGATTTCCGTGAGACAGCGTCCTACATCTTGCAGCCCGCGGCCGGGCATTCGACGTAGGTGATCTTGCCGCTCGCGTCTTTCTTCCAGATGTACATCACGTAGTCGAGCTTGGTGATGTCGCCCTTCTTGTCATACGAGTAGGGGCCGAGCACGGTTTGGAACGTCATGCCGGAATGCATCTTGTCGGCGACCTTTTTCGGGTCGAGCGATTTTGCCGCTTCGGCGGCCTGCTTGATGATCTGCACGCCGGCGTAGCTGTAGAGCGTGTAGGCTTCCGGCTCGAACCCCTTGTTGCGGAATTCCGCCACCACCGCCTTGGCCTCCGGCCGGTTGCGCGGATCGGGACCGTAGGTCATCAGCGTGCCGACCACGCCCGGACCGCCGACGGTTGCGAATTCGTCCGAGGTGATGCCGTCGCCGCCCATCAGCGGCGCCTGGACGTCCTGATCGCGCATCTGCCGCACGATCAGGCCGCCTTCGGTGTAGAGCCCGCCGAAATACACGAGATCGGCGCCCGACTGTTTGATCTTCGAGATCAGCGCCGAATAGTCCTTCTCGCCGGTGTTGATGCCTTCGTTCAGCACTTCCTTCATGCCGCCGGCGCGGATCGTCTTCAA
>JASHPU010000101.1 GCA_030037885.1 Xanthobacteraceae bacterium
CAGGTCTCGCCGATGCACTGCAATTTTCTGATCAATCTCGGCAACGCCAGCTCAGCCGACATCGAGACGCTCGGCGAGACGGTGCGCCGACGCGTCAAGGACCATTCCGGCGTCGAGCTGGAATGGGAAATCAAGCGGATCGGCGTACTCAAGCAAGTACCGCGCGCAAATTCGCCTCTGATGTGATCAGCGAAGAGGCCTTAGGGCGGCTCACGGTTGACGCACCTCGATCAATCCGAGGTAGCGCGCCATCGGACGGAAATCGCCGTCGTTGTGCAGCAGCGGTGTGCGGTTCTGGATACACCAGGTGCCGATCAACAAGTCGATAGTCTTGCGTATCGTAATGCCTCGCCGACGCAAAATACGGAAATTGCGAGCCGCGGCAACAGCAATGGCTTCGCCAGCCATCGCGACAATTTCGAAGCGGCGCAGAAGAGTCTCGACGTGTCGTGCTGCCGCTTCGCTGTCCAGCCCTTGCAGGACTTCGCAAAGCATGAGATCGCCGACGACGATCTCCTCAGTGCCGAGTGTGGCGCGTAGCCGCCGCACATGCGAGTCATCGCGACCGTTTAGAAAGTCGATCCAAACGCTGCTGTCGACGGCAATCAAGATACTCCCCGGCCTCTGCGGCTGCGGGCAAGATTGCCGCGCCAGCGATACTTGCCAAAGGCGGCGCCGACCTGCTGTTGTCGTCGCAGTCTGACCAGCAGCCTAAGCGCCTGATCAACGGTCTGCTTCTTCGTTGAATGACCGGAAACTTTCTGGGCCTCAGCCATGAGGGCGTCGTCGATTTCGATGTTCGTGCGCATAAGCAATCTCATTTTATGTGTATAGATGTAGGACACTTTACACACTAATGCTTCCGGCGCGGTCACGGCAAGGACGGCGGGTGTACAGGCCGGGACTAGGGCGCGCGTTTGAGCGGCGCCTGTGCTTCGTTGCTTAGGCCCATGGCAGGCAACAGCGGCGCGGGTTCGGCGGCGCGCGCAGGTCCACCGCCATCGCGAGCAGCGCCATCATTGCCGCGACAGCGCGGGGGTCTCATGCCGTGACGCCCCAAAACTGTCCTGCGGCGATGATGGCCCCGCCGAGGCGAGGCTTACCGTGGCGCTGCCCCTCGACGTTTTGCCATTTGTCGATTCTATTGGGGCCGGCGCGAATCAGTCGCTCCCGAAAGGTCGACAACCTGACATGACCAAGCATGTCGCGGTGCTGATGGGGGGCTGGTCGGCCGAGCGCGACGTCTCGCTGCGCTCGGGGGCGGCGTGCGCTGCCGCGCTGACCCGACTCGGCTATCGCGTCACCGGCATCGACGTCACGCGAGAGATCGCGGCGGCGCTGGCTGACGCCAAGCCCGATGTCGCGCTCAACATGCTGCACGGCCGTCCCGGCGAGGATGGCACGCTGCAGGGCCTGTTGGAGGTTCTCGGCATTGCCTACAGCCATTCCGGCGTCATGGCCTCGGCGCTGGCGATGCGCAAGGACTTTACCAAGACGCTGTTCCGCGCCGCCGGCGTGCCGGTGGCCGAAAGCCGGATCGCCTCACGCCTGGAGGCCGCGCGGCGCCATCTCATGACGCCGCCCTATGTGGTCAAGCCGATCGCCGAAGGCTCCAGCGTCGGCGTCACCATCGTCATGCCGGAGCATTCGCACCCGCCGCAGGAGCTTTATCGCGACGACTGGCCGTTCGGCGACACCGTGATGGTCGAGCGCTACGTCCCGGGCAAGGAACTGACCTGCGCGGTGATGGGCGACCGCGCGCTCGACGTCATCGAGATCGTGCCGGCGACGCGGTTCTATGATTACGAGGCAAAATACGCCACAGGCGGCTCCAAACACCTGTTGCCGGCGCCACTTTTACCAAATGTTTACCAGGAAGTCCGCAGACTCACGCTGGCCGCCCATAACGCGCTCGGCTGCCGCGGCGTCAGCCGCGCGGACTTTCGCTATGACGATCGAGGGACGGGTGAGCTCGTGTGTCTGGAAGTCAACACGCAGCCGGGCATGACCGAAACCTCGCTCGTGCCCGAGCTTGCGGCGTATGCCGGCATCACGTTCGACGAACTGGTGCGCTGGATGGTGGAGGACGCCTCGACCGATCGCTGACGCGGTCGAGGCTTTGGCTGGGGACCGATGCGCGCGGCGGGTGACGAGACCGGGCAAGCACGAGGCAGCCGCATTCGCTGGCGTTTTCGCGTGCGCGTCCCGGCGTGGCTCGGCCGCTTGCGGCCGCAAACCGCAAGCGCACTGGCGCGGATCGCGCGTCTGCCGCCGGGCGTCGGCGTCGCCGCCTCGGCGCTCCTGCTCGCCGCGGCGCTCGGCTACGGGGTCGTCAAAGGCGGGCATCTGCCCGCGGTGCTCGACTGGGCCAAGGACGTGCGCGATGCGGCTGCCAATTCGCTCGGCTTTCGCATCGATGCGGTGTCGCTCTCGGGCGAAAAGGAAATCAGCCGCGAGGAGATTCTCACCATCGCCGGCGTCACTGGGCGCGCATCGCTGTTGTTCCTCGACGCCGATGCGGCGCGGGCGCGGCTGATGGCGAATCCCTGGATCGCCGATGCGGCGGTCCTGAAACTTTATCCCGACCGATTGCAGATCACCATCAAGGAACGGCAGGCCTTCGCGCTGTGGCAGAAGGACCACCACGTCAACGTCATCGCCGCCGACGGCACCGTGCTCGAAGCTTTCGTCGAGCGGCGTTACGTCAGCCTGCCGCTCGTGGTCGGCAAGGGCGCCGAGCACCAAGCCAAGGACTTTCTCGCCGTCATCGACCGCTATCCGCAAATTCGCGGGCAGTTGCGCGCCTCGATCCTGGTGGCGCAGCGACGTTGGAATCTGCGGCTGCAGAACGGCATGGACGTCGAACTGCCGGAGACCGGCCTAGCGCCTGCCCTGGACCGCCTGGTTGCGCTTGATCGCGACAAAAAGCTGTTGTCGCGCGACATCGCGCTGGTCGATTTGCGCTTGCCCGATCGGGTGACGGTGCGGCTGTCCGACGCCGCCGCCCAGGCGCGCGAGGACGCGCTCAAGGACCGCAAGCCGAAAAAGGGGGGCAGCGCGTGACTGCCCTCCATTACGGCCTCACTCCGAAAATGAAGCCGATCGCGCCGCGACGGAGCGCGCTGGTCGCGGCGCTCGACGTCGGCTCCAGCAAGGTCGCCTGCCTGATCGCGCGGCTGCGGCCGCATCCGCCGCAGCAGACGCTGACCCGCCGCAGCCATGCCGTCGAAGTCGTCGGCTTCGGCCATACCGAGGCGCGCGGCATCAAAGCCGGCGGCGTCGTCAATCTGGCGCAGGCCGAAGAGGCGATCCGGCTCGCCGTCGATGCCGCCGAGCAGGCGGCCGCGGTCGAGATCGAATCCGTGGTGCTGTCATTGTCGGCCGGCCGCCTCGCCAGCGAGCTGTTTGCCGCCGACGTCGACATTGTCGGCGCGGCGGTTTCGGAGAGCGACATCGCCCGCGTGCTGGCCGCCGGCAGCCGTCATTCGCTGCGCGAGGGCCGTGCCATCCTGCATTCGCTGCCGGTCGGCTATTCGATCGACGGCACCGACGGCATCCGCGAGCCGCGTGGCATGCTCGGCAGCCGGTTCGGCGTCGACATGCACGTCGCCACGACCGATACCGCGGCGGCGCGCAATCTGATGCTCGCGGTCGAACGCTGCCATCTCGCCGTCGAGGCGATGGTCGCCAGCCCTTACGTCGCCGGCCTTGCGGTACTGGCCGACGACGAGGCCGATCTCGGCGCCGCCGTGGTCGACTTGGGCGCCGGCACCACCACCATGGCGGTGTTCTTGCACGGCCGGCTCGTCCATATCGAAGGTTTCGCTCTCGGCGGCCAGCACATCACCACCGATATTGCGCGCGGGCTCAACGCCCGTGTCGCCGACGCCGAACGCATCAAGACGCTGTACGGCAGCGTGCTGGTCGGCGGCTTGGACGAGCGCGATATCATCACCGTGCCGCCGATCAGCGACGACCAGCGCGATACCGCGCAGTTCGTGTCGCGGGCGACGCTGGTGCACATCGTCAAGCCGCGCGTCGACGAGATTCTCGAAATGGTGCGCGACCGGCTCGCCGCCTCGCCGTTTGCGGCCGAGGCGCGCGGCCACGTGATTCTGACCGGCGGCGCCAGCCAACTGACCGGCTTGCCGGATCTCGCCGCGCGCGTGCTCGGCCGTCCGGTGCGCATCGGCCGGCCGCTCGGCATTTCCGGATTGCCGGAGGCGGCCAAAGGCGCCGCCTTCGCGGTCGCGGCGGGTCTCCTGGTCTATCCGCAAGCAGCGCATCTCGAGCATTTCGAGCAGCGCCGCCGGCGGCACGGGATGACCGGCACGGGCAGCTATTTCGCCCGCGTCGGACAATGGCTTCGCGAGAGCTTCTGATGGCCCCCAGATCGCAAGCTAGAGACTTCGAGCGGCCGGTGGCGGACCGGTCGGGGCCGGGCGTTGCGAACGCCCGCGCGAGCAAGAAGAGGCAGACATGACCATTAATCTGAACATCCCCGACATCCGTGAGCTCAAGCCGCGACTGACCGTGTTCGGGGTCGGCGGCGCCGGCGGCAATGCCGTCAACAACATGATCACGGCCGGACTGCAGGGCGTCGATTTCGTCGTCGCCAATACCGACGTCCAGGCGCTCACCATGTCGAAGGCCGAGCGCATCATCCAGATGGGCGTGGCGGTCACCGAGGGGCTCGGCGCCGGCGCGCAGCCCGACGTCGGCCGCGCCGCGGCCGAGGAGGTGCTCGACGAGATTCGCGACCACCTTTCGGGCGCCCACATGGTGTTCGTCACGGCAGGAATGGGCGGCGGCACCGGAACCGGCGCTGCTCCGATCATCGCCAAGACCGCGCGCGAGATGGGCATCCTGACCGTCGGCGTCGTCACCAAGCCGTTCCACTTCGAAGGCCAGCGCCGCATGCGCACCGCCGAAAACGGCATCAGCGAACTGCACAAATGCGTCGATACGCTCTTGATCATTCCCAACCAGAATCTGTTCCGGGTGGCGAACGAGAAAACGACGTTCGCCGACGCCTTCGCCATGGCCGACCAGGTGCTCTATTCGGGCGTCGCCTGCATCACCGACCTGATGGTGAAGGAAGGGCTGATCAATCTCGACTTTGCCGACGTGCGCGCCGTCATGCGCGAGATGGGCAAGGCGATGATGGGCACCGGCGAAGCCGAGGGCGACAAGCGGGCGCTCACCGCGGCCGAGGCGGCGATCTCCAATCCGCTGATTGACGACGCTTCGATGAAGGGCGCGAAAGGCCTGCTGATCTCCATCACCGGCGGCCGCGACCTCACGCTTTATGAAGTCGACGAAGCGGCGACCCGCATCCGCGAAGAGGTCGATCAGGACGCCAACATCATCGTCGGTGCGACCTTCGACGAAAGCCTCGACGGCATTATCCGCGTCTCGGTGGTTGCGACCGGCATCGATCAGGCCGCCGCGCAACGCCCGGCCGCCGCCGCGGAAGCGCGCATCGCCGAACTCGCGCAAAAACTGCGCGCCGACAACCAGCGCATTGCCGAACGGATCGAACGCGAGGCGCCGGCCGCCGTCCAGCCGCCGCAACCGGCCCGCGCGGCCATGCCCAATGCGGCGATGGCGCCGGCTTCCGTGAATGCGTCGATCGAATCGGCCGCCAAGGCGGCCATTGCCGCCGCGGTCGAAGACGTCAGCATCCGTCCGCTGACGCTCAAGCCGTCGTTGTTCATCGACCCGGCAACGACCAAGGAGGAAAAGCAGGAGCCGCAAGAGTTCATCCCGCCGGCTCCCGAGCGGCCGGCGGCGCGCGGACCCCGCATGCCGCGTATCGATGAGCTGCCGGTTCCGGCGCAGAACGAGATTCGCGCGCGCCGTGGTGAACTGCCGCCGACCGAACATCCCGGCCGGCGCAAGTCTCTGCTGGAGCGGCTTGCGGCCGTCGGCCTCGGCCGCCGCGAGCCGGGCAAAGAGGAAGAAGCGGCGGCACGAACGCCGCCGACCATGCCGCAGCCGCTCGAGCGTCTCGCCGGGCGGCCGATGCCGCGGCCGTCCGAGCCGCGGCCCGAACCGGTATCCGAATATGCCAAGCGCGCCGCGCCGCAGGGCCTCGACCAGCACGGCCGGCAGACTCCTGTGCATAACCAGAGCGAAGATGATCAGCTCGAAATCCCGGCGTTCCTGCGCCGGCAGGCGCAGTGAACCGGAAGCCCGTTGAGCGCCGGAGCGTGGCTTGCCGGAACAAATGCCGGCGGACTTCGCCCGGTTCAACGCGGCGAAGGTTCTGAACATTATAATATTTTTTCTTCACCGTGGGGTTGGCTCCAACGCCTTGAGGATGCAGGAACTTTTAGCCATCCCCAGCCGCTCGTTCGCGAACATGCCGATTTGCGGCGCGCTGCCGACAAGAGTGCGGCCGGAAAATGGTAACACTCGGTAAGAAAGCGTGAGTTGGCCCCTGGCTGCTTCGCCGGTAAAGTCGCACACCAAAGGGGTAGATGTGCGGGGGTGGAGTTGGGGTGGTCCTTGGGGTGGTCCTTGGGGCCTTGCCCGGAAACCACAGCGTACATTCCCTTCCTGGTGGGGTCGGCTGCGATTGCGGCGTTGCGATCGGGCCAAGGGGTACGGGATACGGGTATGACCTCCGGCTTTAGCGGCAGGCAGACAACCCTGCGTGATCAGACGACCGTGACCGGAATCGGTATCCACTCGGGTTCCCCCGTTACCCTGACCCTTCATCCTGCTGAGCCCCATACCGGAATCGTGTTTTTGCGCTGCGGCGCTGCCGGGCAGGCCGACCGCGAACTGAAGGCGCATTATCGCGCGGTGACGGCGACGGAATTCGCCACGGTTCTGGGCGATGATGACGGCCCGGCCGTATCGACCACCGAGCATGTGCTGGCGGCATTGCGCGGTACCGGCGTTGACAACGTGATCATCGAAATCGATGGCGCCGAAGTGCCGATCATGGACGGCAGCGCGGCGCCGTTTGTCGACGCGATCGATCAGGTCGGCGTTGTCGTGCAGCCGGCGCCCAGGCGCTATATTCAAGTCCTCAAGCCGGTGCGCATCGGCAAGAACGGCTGCTACGGCGAGTTGCGGCCGCACCTGCGGGGTCTCCGCATCGAACTGGAGATCGATTTCGCGCATCCGCTGATCGGCCGGCAGGCTTATGCCATCGATGTGGCGCCGGGCGCGTTCCGCCGCGACTTGGCGCGGGCGCGCACCTTCGGCTTCATGCGTGACGTCGCCAAGCTGTGGAGCGCCGGCTACGCGCTCGGCGCGTCGTTCGATAACACGGTCGTGGTCGCCGAAGACCGTGTGCTTAATCCCGAAGGGATGCGCTTCGCCGACGAGTTCGTGCGTCACAAAGCGGTGGATGCGATCGGCGATCTGGCGCTTGCTGGCGCGCCGCTGCTCGGCGCCTATCGCTCGGTGCGCGGCGGCCACAAGCTCAACCATGCGGTTCTGACCGCGCTGATGGCCGATCGCGACGCCTGGGCCTATGTGGAAATGCCGCAACAGCCGCTCGCGCGTACGCGTGGCCACGCCGAACTTGCCGTCGCGACGCCGGCTTACGGCCCCGAGGTCTCTTGATTTACTTAACTTTTTCGCCTTAATCCCGGCCGATTGTCGGTGATATTGGCAGCGCCGTATGGTCTGTCGGGTATCCGCCGAGCGGGTGCGGTGTGGCGGCTTCTTGGGGCGAACGCCGCGGCGGGACGGGAAGCTCAGTCAAGCTCATGATGCTGCGGGTCCAAGGATCGCAACGATCCGGTTGTCGGCTGCGTGCGTTGGCCGCTGGCGTGGCGCTGGCCGTTGCCGCGTCGGCGCTGATGGGCTGCAGCCTGTTCCAGAAGAAAGACGATTACGTCCCCGACACGCCCGCCGACCGGCTCTACAACGAGGGCCTGTTCCTGCTCAATGACAAGCAGGACTACAAGGAAGCGGCCAAGAAATTCGATCAGGTCGATCGCGAAAATCCGTATTCGGACTGGGCGCGCAAGGCGCTGCTGATGTCGGCCTACAGCTATTATCAGTCCGGCCAATACGACGACTGCATCAACTCGGCCAAGCGCTACGTCACGCTGCATCCCGCCAGCCCCGATGCCGCCTATGCGCAGTACCTGATCGGTTCGTCCTATTACGATCAGATCCTCGACGTTTCGCGCGACCAGGAGCGCGCCGATAAGGCGATCAACGCCTTCGAGGACGTGGTGCACAAATATCCGGACAGCGAATACGCGCTGAACGCCAAAAAGAAGATCGAGATGGCGCGCGATCAGCTGGCCGGCAAGGAGATGGAGGTTGGCCGCTTTTACCTGAAGAAGCGCGATTTTCTCGGCGCCATCAACCGCTTCAAGGTGGTGGTGACGCAGTATCAGACCACGCGCGAGGTCGAGGAAGCGCTGGAGCGGCTCACCGAGGCCTATGTGGCGCTCGGCATCATCGGCGAGGCGCAGACCGCCGCCGCGGTGCTCGGCCATAACTTCCCCGACAGCCCCTGGTACAAGGATGCCTATAGCCTGTTGAAGGGCCACGGCGTCGCGCCCAACGAAGACAAGAGCTCCTGGATCAGCAAGGCTTTCAAGACGATAGGGCTCTGAATCGGCCGACCGCTGATTCGGAAGCGGGATGATTCATTCGTCATTCCGGACTCGCCGCTTCACGGCGATCCGGAATGACGAGGGGTGATCGCCCGGATGACACAGGACAGCCAGTAGAATCACGCATATCATCTGCGATCCGGCCTCTGTCCGTTCCGTCGGCCGTCCGTTGATTCTCATGCTCAGCCGCCTCTCGATTCGCGACATCGTGCTGATCGATCGTCTCGACATCGATTTCGGTGCCGGCCTTGCCGCGCTGAGCGGCGAGACCGGCGCAGGAAAATCCATTCTGCTGGATGCGTTTGCGCTGGCGCTCGGCGCGCGCGGCGAAGCGGCGTTGGTGCGCGCCGGCGCCGAGCAAGGCCAGGTCACGGCGGCGTTCGATCTGTCGCGCCGCCATCCGGCGCGCCGCATCCTCGCCGACAACGACCTCGGCGGCGACGACGAGGAATTGATCGTGCGCCGCGTGCAGTTTGCCGACGGCCGCACCCGCGCCTTCGTCAACGACCAGCCGGTCGGCGTCGGGGTGTTGCGCGCGCTCGGCGCGGCTTTGGTCGAAATCCACGGCCAGCACGACGACCGCGCCTTTACGGACGCGGCCACGCACCGTGCGCTGCTCGACGCCTATGGCGGCCTCGAGGTGGAAACCGAAGCCGTGGTGCGGTTGTGGGACGAGCGCCGCGCCAGCGAGATCGCGGTCGCGGCGCATCGCGCCGAAGTCGAGCGCGTCGCCCGCGAGGCGGAGTGGCTGCGCCACGCCGTTGACGAACTGCGCCGCCTGGCGCCGCAAGCCGGCGAAGAGACCGCGCTCGCCGAGCGGCGCGCCGCCATGATGCAGGCGGAAAAGGTCGCCGACGATTTGCGCTTCGCCCATGACGGCATCGGCGGCCCGCAATCGCCGGTGACGCCGCTCGCCACCGCGCTGCGACGGCTGGAGCGCCGCGCCGCGCAGGCGCCTGCCCTGATCGAGCCGTCGGTGAAGGCCATCGATGCGGCGTTGCTGGCGCTGGAGGAGGCGCGCGGCCATCTCGAAGCGGCCTTGCGCCTGGCGCACTACGATCCGAACGAACTCGAGCGCATCGAGGAGCGGCTGTTCGCGCTGCGCGCGGCCGGGCGCAAATATAACGTCGCGGTCGATCGGCTCAGCGCGCTGGCCGAGCGTTACGCCGGCGATCTGGCGCTGATCGATGCCGGCGCCGAACGGCTCGCCGTGCTGGAACAAGCGGCACAAGCGGCGCTGGCGCGCTACCGCGCGGCGGCGCAGGCGTTGTCGGCGAGCCGCCGGCGCGTCGCGCTCGAGCTCGACAAGGCCGTCGATACCGAGCTCACGCCGCTGCGGCTCGAGCGCGCCGCGTTCGCGACCCAGATCGACGCCGCGGACGAAGGCCCCGACGGCATCGATCGCGTCGAATTCTGGGTGCGCACCAATCCGGGCACGCGGCCGGGACCGCTGACGAAGATCGCCTCGGGCGGCGAGCTGGCGCGGTTTCTGCTCGCGCTCAAAGTCGTGCTCGCCGATCACGGCTCGGCGCCCACGCTGATCTTCGACGAGATCGACACCGGCGCCGGCGGCGCGATGGCGGACGCCATCGGCGTGCGGCTGGCGCGCTTGGCCTCCGGCGTGCAGGTCATCGCGGTGACGCACGCGCCGCAGGTGGCGGCGCGCGCCGACCGGCACTACCTCATCACCAAGGATGCGCTCGGCAACGGCCAGCGCGTTGCCACCCGCATCGTCGAACTCGCCGCCGAGCGCCGCCGCGAGGAGATCGCGCGCATGCTCGCCGGCGCCGAAATCACCGCCGAAGCCCGCGCCGCTGCCGAACGCCTGATCCGCGCGGCCGCGGGGTAGGGGTGTCATTCCGGGGCGCCGCGCCGCGGCGAGCCTGGAATCCAAAATCCCTGTGTGCAAGTGGGGCGAGTCATGGCAGATATCCCGTGGGCACGCACAGCCGCTCCGTTGTCTGAATCGGAATGGGAAAGAA
>JASHPU010000102.1 GCA_030037885.1 Xanthobacteraceae bacterium
TCTGCGTGAGCATGACCTGTCATGGTTAACGTGCGATGAATTCGCGCTCAGCCGAGCACGGCGCGGATGCCGTCGACCACGTACTGCACCGCGAGCGCGGCGAGCAGCACGCCGAGCAGGCGCGACAGTACGATGTTGCCGGTCACGCCGATCATGCGGCCGATTCGTGCCGCGAACAGGAAGGCGACAAAGCAGGATGCGGCAACCGCAATCACCACCGCCAGCAACAGCCCGAGCAGCAGCGGATCGTGGCCGGAACGTCCGGCCAGCAGCACGGTCGCGGTGATGGCGCCCGGGCCGGCCATCAGCGGGATCGCCAACGGAAAAGCCGCGATATTGCGCGCGCGCTCCTCCAATGCCTCCTCGGCGGCTTCGCCTTCGCGGCGCATGCGCACCCCGAACACCATCTCGGTGGCGATCGAGAACAACAACAGCCCGCCGGCAATACGGAACGCCGACAGCGAGATGGCGAGCCGCGCCAACAGCCAGTCGCCGATCAGCGCCGCCCCGATCAGGATCGCGCCGGCGATCAGCGCGGAGCGCGCCGCGACCTGGCGGCGCAGCGATGCGGAGAGGCCTTCGGTGATGCCGATGAAGGTCGGCGCCAATCCAACGGGATCGACCACGACGAACAGGGTCACCAGCGCCGATATGACGTAGTTGAGGGCCATGGGTAAGGTTTGGCGATGACTCGGATCCGGCGGCCATGCGCCGCGTAACGCAACCGCGGCCGTCTTATATCCAGCCGTCGTTTTGACCGGCAAATTGGTCGTGCCGGCAGCCGAATCGGCAGGTTTCCTTGGCGGTCCGATATGGCGCCGGCCATGGCCGTCGTGGCTCGCACCTAAGCCTCTGAATTCCCATATGAAAATAGCTCGCCCGATGGGCCCTTTGCGGGTGGCGCGCAGGGGCTGAATCAGCTAAGCAGAATGACCTTCAAGACTGCGCGAGAGTACCTTGGCCGACAACGACGACAGAGCGCCGGACGACACCGGCAACAATGACATTCGTCCCGTCTCCATCACCGAGGAGATGAAGAAGAGCTACCTCGATTACGCCATGAGCGTGATCGTGGCGCGCGCGCTCCCTGATGCGCGCGACGGGCTCAAGCCGGTGCATCGCCGCATCCTCTATTCGATGCACGAGAACGGCCACACGCCGGACAGGAAATATGTGAAATGCGCCCACGTCGTCGGCGACGTGATGGGCAAATACCATCCGCACGGCGACCAGTCGATCTACGACGCGTTGGTGCGCATGGTGCAGGATTTCTCCATGCGCCTACCGTTGATCGACGGCCAGGGCAATTTCGGTTCCGTCGACGGCGACAATCCCGCTGCCTACCGGTACACCGAGTGCCGGCTGGGGCGGCCGGCCATGGAACTGTTGCGCGACATCGACAAGGACACAGTCGATTTCCAGCCCAATTACGACAATTCGCTGCGCGAGCCGCTGGTGCTGCCGGCTGGCTTCCCCAACCTTCTGGTCAATGGCGCCGGCGGCATCGCCGTCGGCATGGCCACCAACATCCCACCGCACAATCTCGGCGAAGTGATCGACGCCTGCATCGCCTTGATCGACGATCCGGCACTCCCCATCGACGACCTCATAGCCATCGTGCCGGGTCCGGATTTCCCGACCGGCGGCATCATTTTGGGCCGCCAGGGCATCCGCGCCGCCTATCATCTCGGCCGCGGCTCGATCGTGATGCGCGGCAAGATGCATTTCGAAACCTTGCGCGGCGAGCGCGAGGCCATCGTGTTCACCGAAATTCCCTATCAGGTGAACAAGGCGCATCTGGTCGAGCGCATCGGCGAACTGGTGCGCGACAAGAAGATCGAAGGCATCGCCGCGCTACGCGACGAATCCGACCGCGACGGCTATCGCGTGGTAGTCGAGCTGCGCCGCGATGCGATGCCCGACGTGGTGCTCAATCAGCTCTACCGCTTCACCGCGCTGCAATCCTCGTTCGGCGCCAACATGGTGGCGCTCGAGGGCGGCCGGCCGCAGCTGATGAGTTTGAAGGATTTGCTCACCTCGTTCGTCGCGTTCCGCGAGGAGGTGATCTACCGCCGTACCAAGCATTTGCTCGGCAAGGCGCGCGACCGCGCCCACGTATTGGTCGGGCTTGCGATTGCGGTCGCCAATATCGACGAGGTGATCCGTCTCATCCGCGCCGCCAAGGACGCCAACGAGGCGCGCGACCAATTGATGGGCCGCGATTGGCCGGCGCGCGACGTCGCCGCCATGGTCACATTGATCGACGATCCGCGCCACAGCGTGTCGGAGGCCGGCACCACCCGGCTGTCGGCCGAGCAGGCCAAGGCCATCCTCGATCTGCGGCTGCAGCGGCTCACCGCGCTCGGTCGCGACGAGATCAAGGCCGAGCTCGACAAGCTCGCCGACGAGATCGCCGATTATCTCGACGTGCTGCGCTCGCGCGCCCGCATCCAGGCGATCGTCAAACAGGAACTTACCGCGATCAAGAATGAGTTCGCGACGCCGCGCAAGACCCTGATCGTCGATCAGGAAGGCGAGATGGAAGACGAAGACCTGATCCAGCGCGAGGACATGGTCGTCACCGTCTCGCATGCCGGCTACGTCAAGCGCGTGCCGCTGTCGACCTACCGGGCGCAGCGCCGCGGCGGCAAAGGCCGCGCCGGCATGCAAACCCGCGAGGAGGATTTCGTCACCCGGCTGTTCGTCGCCTCGACGCACGCGCCGCTCCTGTTCTTCTCGTCGCGCGGCCAGGTCTACACGGAAAAGGTCTGGCGGCTGCCGCAGGCGGCGCCGCAGGCCCGCGGCAAGGCGCTGATCAACATTTTGCCGCTGCAGCAGGGCGAGACCATCACCACCATCATGCCGCTGCCGGAGGACGAGGCGACCTGGAACACGCTCGACGTGACGTTCGCTACCACCCGCGGCACCGTGCGCCGCAACAAGCTGTCGGATTTCGCCGACGTGCGCCGCTCCGGCATCATCGCCATGAAGCTCGACGAAGGTGATTCCATCGTCGACGTGCAGATCTGCACCGAGAACGACGACGTGCTCTTAACCAGCGCCGCCGGGCAGTGCATCCGCTTCCCGGTCGACGACGTGCGGGTGTTCGCCGGCCGCACTTCGATGGGGGTGCGCGGCATCAATCTCGCCGAGGGCGACAAGCTGATTTCGCAATCAATCCTGCGTCACGTCGAGGTCACCGCGGAGGAACGCGCCGCGTATCTCAAGCGCGCCAACGCGGTGCGCCGCGGCACCAGCGGGGAGGGCGACGAGAACGGCGGCAACGGCGACGGCGAGGAAGCGGCCGGCGCCATCGAGCTCGGCCAGGAGCGCTACGCCGAACTCTCCGCCAGGGAGCAGTTCGTGCTGACGATCTCCGAAAAAGGCTTTGGCAAGCGTACCTCGTCCTACGAGTACCGCACCACCAATCGCGGCGGCAAAGGCATCGTCGCCATGGCGGTCACCGAGAAGAACGGCCGCATTGTCGCGTCGTTTCCAGTCGAGGAGACCGACCAGATCATGCTGGTCACAGACGGCGGCCAACTCATTCGCTGCCCGGTCGACGGCATCCGCATCGCCGGCCGCGCCACTCAGGGCGTCATCGTATTCACGACTGCCGAGGGCGAGCGCGTCGCCTCGGTGGAGCGAATTTCGGAGGAGGGGGAGGGCAACGGCGCCGAGTGAGCTCGCAGCGCCGCCGTCGCGCATTATCGTATGCTGCGGGCGTGTACTTATGAACACGGCGGCCAACATTTGCTTTCAAACCCGTGACGGACGTCACGTGGTTGGATTTGCTGTCGTGCGTGGCTGCCGTCGCCCCTCCAGGTGTGCTAATTTGCGTGCCCGGCGGCTGATCACGAGGCTGGACCGGGACAATGGCGCGGGGCTCCAAAGCGGGCGGCAAGCCACTTGGCGGGCGACGTCGCAAGACGCCGGGCCGGAAGCGTCACAGTCACCAGAATGCGGTGCGCCGCGGCGGCGTCGCTTCCGTTGCCGGCCGCAGAAAGGTCGTCGTCTCGCGGCTCGATCGCGAGCTGAAGGAGGTTGCGGAGCAGCAGGTTGCCACCTCGGAAGTGCTCCGGCTCATCAGCAGCTCGTCGGGCGATGTCCAACCGATATTTGCCAGCATATTGGCGAGCGCCGTGCGGCTCTGCGCCGCGGACAATGGCGTCATCAATCGCTGGGACGGCGGCGCCCTGCACCTCATAGCGACGCACAACATGCCGCAGGCCTTCATCGACGTGCGCAACCAGTCGCCGTACCGTCCGCATCAGCACTCGGCCAGCGGCCGCATGCTGGCGAGCAAGGCGCCGGTTCACATCGCCGATCTCGCCGAGGACCGGTCATATCTTGAAGGCAACCCGCCGACGGTCGCGGCTGTTGAAGTCGTCGGCATAAGGACGACCCTGGCGGTGCCGATGTGGAAGGGCGATGAGCTGGTCGGCTCGATCTCGCTCGGTCGCAACGAAGTTCGCCCCTTCACCAGCGGGCAAATCGAAGTCGTGCAAAATTTCGCTGCCCAGGCAGTCGTTGCCATCGAGAATGCGCGGCTGCTGCACGAGCTGCGGGAGACGTTGGAGCAGCAGGTCGCCGCCGCCGACGTCCTGAAGATCATCAGTCGCTCGACATTCGATCTGCAGACCGTCCTCGACACCCTTCTTGAATTGGTCGTTCGGTTGTGCGGCGCCGAACTCGGGGCTCTGCACCCCAAGCGGGCGAATTTCCGGGCCTTCGCGACCTACGGCGGGCCGGCAAGCCACAACGAAGTGGCATCGACCGTGCTTTTCGAACCCGACAGCGGCAGCGTCATGGGACGAACGGCGCTGGAGGGCAGGCCGGTCCAGGTCGCCGACGTGTTAGCCGATCCGCAATACCAGTTGCAGGCCGCGCAGCAGCAGCTCGGCTATCGCACATGCCTCGGCGTTCCGCTCTTGCGCGACGGCGAGCCGATCGGCGTCATCGTGCTGATGCGCTCCACGGTTCGCCCCTTTACCGACAGGCAAATCCAGCTGGCACAGAATTTTGCGGACCAGGCCGTGGTTGCCATTGAAAACGCCCGGCTGTTGACCGAACTGCGCCAGCGCACCGATGCGCTCAGCCGCACGGTGGCGGAGCTGCAGCGCGAGCGGAAAAATAAGCTGATGAACCTGGAAGCCATGGCGGCATCGATTTCTCACGAAGTCAGGCAGCCGCTTGCCAGCATCGCGTCGAACGGCGGTGCCGCCATCCGCTTTCTCGGACATGCGCCGCCCAATCTCGAGGAAGTGCGTTCGGCTTTGAATCGGATGGTCAGCGAGAGTCACCGCGCCAGCCAGGTGTTCGATAATATCCGCGCCTTGTTCGAGAAAGCCGAGCAGGGACATGAGTCGATCGATGTGAACGATCTGGTTCGCAGCGTGCTGAGCGGCCTGCAGGGAGAGTTGGACGACCATGGAATCACCGGCCGCCTCGATTTGCCGCGCGATTCGCCGTCGATCACGGGCCACAAAGGCCAATTGCAGGAGGTCCTGGTCAACCTGATCCACAACGCAATCGAGGCCATGCGCGCCGACGAGGCCGGCCGTCGGCTCTTGCAGGTGAGCGTCCGGCCCGGCGGCGCCGATAAACTGATCGTGGCCGTCGAGGATTCCGGGCCGGGGATCGATGCAAAACAGGCGGCAAACATCTTCGATGCGTTCGTCACCACGAAACCGCACGGGATGGGGCTCGGACTGGCGCTTTCGCGCATGATCGTCGAGCGGCATGGCGGCCAGCTTTCGGTATCGCCGGCGCAGCCGCGCGGCGCGGTTTTCCGCATGGTCTTGCCGACCGCGCAGCCCTCCTCGAAAGCGAGCCGATGAGCGCGCCGGCCGAACAGCAAACGGTCTTTGTCATCGATGATGACGCCGCCTTGCGCGACGCGCTGGCGAGCCTGTTTCGATCGGTCGGGCTGCATGCGAAGGTGTTCGCCTCGGCGCCGGAGTTCCTGCAAGTGAAGCTGCCCGACGCGCCGAGTTGCCTGGTGCTCGATGTTCGACTGCCCGGATTGAGCGGGCTCGACTTCCAGGCTGAACTGACCAAGGCGAACATCGACATACCCATCGTTTTTATGACCGGCCACGGCGATATCCCGATGACCGTGCGGGCGATGAAGGCTGGCGCCGTCGAGTTCCTGCCCAAGCCCTTCCGCGATCAGGAAATGCTTGACGCGGTCCAGCAGGGCCTCGAACGCGACCGTCACCGCCGCAAGAGCGCGGGCGATACCGCCAGGCTGAAGGCGACCTTCAATACGCTGACCTTGCGCGAGCGGGAAATCATGGGTCTGGTCACGGCCGGCCTCATGAACAAGCAGATCGCCGGAGAGCTCGGCGTGAGCGAAATCACCGTCAAGGTTCATCGCGGCAATGTCATGCGCAAGATGGGAGCGAAATCGCTCGCCGAGCTGGTTCGCATGGCGGATGCGCTGGGGGTTCGCCGCCGCGCTTGGCCCTAAAGCGCCGCAACTATACAGAAGTATAGTTCCATACCCCAAAGCGATACGGAAATCTTGCCCACGTACAGTAGCGTCGTCCGGATCGGCGCGTTAAGTCGTGGTGTCGTAAAGGTTCTTGGAATTGGCAAAGACTCACGTGATCTCAATCATCGACGATGATCCGGCCGTCCGCGAAGCGACGCAAAGATTGATCCGTTCGCTGGGCTATGCCGCCCAGGCATTTTCCTCCGCTGAGGAATACCTGGAATCTGATCGCATTGGCGATTCCGCTTGTGTCATCACCGATCTGCACATGCCGGGCATGAGCGGAGCCGAATTGCAGGATCGACTGATTGCGGAAGGGCATCGCATCCCGATGATCTTCGTGACCGCGTATTTCGAGGAACGGGCCCGCACGCGGGTGATGGACGCCGGTGCGTTCGGCTTCTTCTGCAAGCCGTTCACCGACGAAAGCCTGATCGCGTGCCTCGATAAAGCGCTCGGCGCTCGATCGACCAGGCAATAGCCCGAGGCTGCCGAGCGCATCTTGCGTTATCTCACAAGCCAGACCGTCCGCGAGCTCCGCCGCGGCTGCGCTCTATACGCACGTATAGGATGTCTCCTCACTTCCGGTATGTGCCTTTACCCAACGTAGAATGGTGCTGCGACGGCCGGGAATTCTAGTTGTCCCCAACGCAGGGGACTCGTCATGCAATACGTTCAGACAGCTTCAGGAGGGTCGTTAAGCCGGCCTTCCTCGGCCAGGGTGACCTCGGATGAAACGTTGATCGCGCTCATCGCCAACGGCGACAGGGACGCCGTGCGGGTTCTGTTCGCACGGCACAACGTGCGCGTATTCCGTTTCCTGCTGCGCATCGTCGGCGACGAGGCGACAGCCGAGGATTTGGTGGCCGAGGTTTTCCTCGAGGTTTGGCGCAATGCCGGCCGCTTCGAGGCGCGCTCGCAGGTGTCGACGTGGATTCTGGCGATCGCCCGCTACAAGGCGCTGGCGTCGCGGCGGCGGCGTTCGTACGACTGGCTCGACGACGAGACGAGCGAGCGGATCGAAGATCCGGCGGACGATCCTGAGGTCGCAGTTCAGAAGACCGAACGCAGCGCCCTGTTTCAAGAATGCCTCAAGCAGTTGTCGGTCGCGCATCGGCAAGTCGTCGACCTCATCTATTATCACGAGCAGTCGATCGACGAGGTCTCGCACATCATTGGCGTGCCCAAAAGCACGGTGAAAACGCGGATGTTCTACGCCCGCAAGCGTATCGCCGAGCTGATGGCCGAGCGTGGTGTCGAGCGCGCCTGGCTGTGATCCAGGCGCGCCGCTATCGGCCTCCGTGTCGCGCGGACGCTTGTCGTACCTTGAATTTTGTTGCTTTGCGTTTCCTTGTCACCTTTCTCTTGCCTCTTTTTCGGGACGAAGCGAACGTTTGCTGGCAGCGCCAGCCGATATGATTTATGAGTACCCGCCCCGGGGCAGGAGGGCTTTGCGATGACGGCCGCGATTACGCTGAACGACATCACCATTCATTCGCTCGTCGAGCAGCAAGGCGCCTGGTTCGAGGCTTTCGGGTTTTTCCCGACCCTGAGCAAAGGCCAGCTCGACGAGAACCGCGCGTGGCTCGAGCCGACATTCCTCAAGCCCGCCAACAATTGTCTCGTCTTGTGCATCCAGGCGTTCGTCATCAGGACGCCGCATCACAACATCCTGGTCGATTCCTGCGTCGGCAATCATAAGCCGCGCCCGACGCGGCCGTTCTGGAACATGCTCGACAGCGATCGTTTCGAGTACGGGCTTGGCGCCATCGGGCTCGGCGTTGACGACATCGATTACGTGATGTGCACGCACCTGCATGGCGATCATGTCGGCTGGAATACCCGGCTGGAAAACGGCCGCTGGGTGCCGACTTTTCCCAGAGCGCGCTACGTCATGGCAGATCGCGAACTGGCCTATTGGACCGAGCGCGAGCGGGACAATCCGCAAAGCGTGCCATGGATCACCGACTCGGTATTGCCGGTCGTCGCCGCCAAGCGCGAGCAGATCGTGCGCAGCGATTTCGCGTTCGAGGAGCAGGTCCGGCTGATTGCGACGCCAGGCCACACCATCGATCATTTTTCCGTGCTGGTCGGCCGCCCCGGCGCCGATGCGCTGATCACCGGCGACATGGTGCATTCGCCGCTGCAGGGCAGATATCCCGACCTTGGCATGATGGCCGATTACGATTCCCGGCAGGCCGGACAAACGCGGCGCACGATTTTCGACCGCTTCTGCGGCGAGCCGACCATCTTATGCGCGAGCCATTTTCCGGCGCCATCGACCTGCCGCCTACAGCGGTGGGACGACGGCTATAAGTTTACCGCGGTCGCGCCTTAGTTCTTGCGACGAAGCGGTTTTCCTCGCAATGCTCTTGAAGAACAAAGCAGGGGCTCGCGCATCGCGAAGCAAAGGCTTGGTCCTGAGGAAACGATGACGGCAATGCACGATCAGGTCGCCGAGCGCTGGAAGCATGACGGCGTGCGCGTCATTCCGGGCAATCAGCTCGATCCCAACGTACCGTCGACGCCGGGCATGGACCGCAAGGCGGCGATCAATTTCGCCCGCGCCGGAGCGCAAAAACTGTGGGCCGGCACGGTGACGATCAAGCCGGACGCCAAGACCGGCGCGCATCATCACGGCCATCTCGAAAGCATCATCTACGTGGTGCGCGGCCGCGCCCGCATGCGCTGGGGCGAGCGCCTGCAATTCGTCGCCGAGGCCGGTCCCGGCGATTTCATTTTCGTGCCGCCCTACGTGCCGCACCAGGAAATCAACGCCAGCGAGAGCGAGGTGCTGGAATGCGTGCTGGTGCGCAGCGACGGCGAGGCGATCGCCGTCAATCTCGACATCGAGCCGGTGGAGAGGCCCGAGACCGTCCTCTGGGTGGACCCGATTCATCGTGAGCCGGGCGCCAAGGGCTGAATCTTTCGCCGCCGAGCGATGCAGAAAATGCCGTTGCGCAGAGCAAGGGTATTGGCCGACATGAAGCAGTCGATGACCCCTCAACGTTTTGATTTATAAGTGAATTCTTCCATCCTTGGGTTTTTTGTTTGATCCGGCCGCAGAGCAAAAAATCCCACTCGCAACCGACGGTCCCGTATGGACAGGAAAGTTCCACTGCCGGTACTATCCGGTTCCATCAGCGGCCCAGGGAGGCGGCGATGCGGGGCGAGGCGTTTGTGGCCGCGGTCACGTTCGTGGCGGCGCAGTTGTGCTTTGGCGTGTCGGTCAGTCGCGCGGCCGATCTGATCTGGGAAGTCGAAAATCCGTACCGCTTCTTCAAGCGGAGCACATCGTTCGAAGTGCAGGAAAAAGCCTTCGACGCCGTGCGCGGCGCCGCCGGTCAGCCGTTGCCCGGCAACATCATGTGGCGGCTGGAGCGGCGGCTGAACGATCCCGACTGCAAGGACCGCTCCACGCCGGATTCCTGCCTGCGCACCGCTGGTTCGCATTACGAGCAGCGTCGGCTCGGCTGGGCGGCGCAAACCGTCGACGTCACGTGCTATGACCGCAACGCGCGGCCGCGCCGCTATCTAACAACCTGCGACCGGCAATATTCCTGGGGCACCGCGCGAGAAGATTATATCCTGCCCGAGGCGCACACGGTCGACGTCCACATCGCGCCGGAGCAACTCGCCGCCGCCGGTCCCGGCGATTGCGCATGGCGCTGGTCGCCGCGCCGCGGCGGCGCGGCGGAAACGCGCACGCAGCCCTGCGGCGCCAAGCTCGTCATCAAGCGCGTGCCGTTCTCGCTCGACCGCAACGCGTCGGGAGTGTCGGTCATGGTGCGCCTGCCGAACGGCACCGAACTCGCCGATCCGGACGTTGTGGTCGAGGATCTGTTCGTCGTCGCGCTTGGCGACAGCTTCGCGTCGGGCGAGAGCAATCCCGACCGGCCGGTCACGTTCAGCGACTCCCGGCAGATGCTGTATGACCCGGTCAACCTGCGCAGCTTTGCCGCGATGAACGGCGGCAAGAAGAACAACACGGCGAATAATTACGAGGTCGCCTCGGCCGACGAATTCAATCCCAAGGCCTTGCCCAAGCGCCTCATGGCGGATGAGGAAAAAGGCCTGATCTACGAACCGGATTCGCGCGAATTCCGCGAAGCGTTCAATCAGGCGCGCGCGCAATGGCTCAGCCCGGATTGTCACCGCTCGCAATACGGCTATCCGTTCCGCGTCAGCATGGGCTTGGCGCTGGAGGACCGCCACCGCGCCGTCACCTTCGTCAGTCTGGCCTGCTCCGGCGCCGATATCGTCGAGGGCTTGTTCGCGCCGGCGGAAGCACGCGACGAGGTGAGCGGTCCAAATGCGCAAAAACGCGTGCCGGCGCAATTCGATCAGCTCAGCGATTTGCTCTGCCGCAACGCCGCCGGACGCACGCGCACGGTCAACTATCGTCTGCCGGTCTACTCGCAGGGCAGCACCGCCATCAGCGAGCAGATTTTCGCCGAGCACTGGTGCGCGCCGGACAGCCGCAAGCGTGCGATCGATCTTGTTCTGCTTTCGGTCGGCGGCAACGACGTCGGCTTCGGCGCGATGGTCGCCTACGCGATCACCGGCGCCGCTTCCGATATTGCCCCGGTGGTCGGGCTGATCGGCCATGAGATCCGTTACCCGCCGTCGGTGTCGGAAGCTTATCTGCGGGTGCTCGACCGCCGCATCGAGGCGGTGAAGCAGGCGCTCAGCGACGGTTTTGGCGTCGAGCCGTCGCGGGTGCTGCAAAATGCCTACGAGCCGATTCAGTTCGACGAGACCGGCAACGTTTGCGGCGCGCAGCCGACGCTCGGCCTCGATGTGTTTCCGAAATTCCGATACGACCGGCAGCGCGGCCAGGACGTGTCGAATTTCGTGCACGGCCTGCAGGATCGGCTCGAATGCATGACCGATGCGCGGCGGCCCGGCTGCCCGGCAGGGCTGGCGACGGGCAGCGGCACCGGCTTCCAGTTGATTACCGACCACATCCCCGAGTTCGCCCGCCGCGGCATCTGCGCCCGCGATCCGCAACACGCGCTGGCCGATCAGCTCAGCATGGCGATGCCGCGGGTGTCGAACGCGACCGGCGCGTTCGTGCCGTATTCGCCGGCCGGCGTTTTGCCGTACGGTCATCGCTGGCGGCTGGCGCGCGATCCGAACGACGCGTTTCTCACCGCCAACACGCACCGCGAAGGCATCTCGCCGTTCGACGAACTGCAGCCGCCTTACGCGGCGCTGATCAGCGGCGCCTTCCATCCGACCGCGGAAGGCCACGCCATCGTCGCCGACCATGTGCTGCGCCACGTCAATCAGCTTTTGGAGAAACGCACGCTGGCGCGCAATTGATGTTTACGCGCTGGCGCTATCACTCGATGCGTCGATCGTGACGAACTGGACGCCTATCGGAACGGACGAGGCGACCGGCATCCTCAATTCGGGCAATGGATTTACCGGTGCTTTCCAGGGCTCGGCAACACGATTTCGAATTTGACGGTGAATCTGCCGAACTCAATGGGCGTCGGATTGTTCGGCTGTGAGCCCCGCCCTCACCATGTCGCGTGGAATGGAGCGCATGGACCTCGGCAGGACTGGCGACGTCATCAGCACCATCGGATACGGCGCGATGGGTCTTTCTGTGGCGGGACGGCCGGAACGGCGGACCGCTGCGCGCGTCATCGAGAAGGTCCTCGACGCGGGCATCTCCTTCATCGACTCGGCCAATGTGTATTGCCTGAACGGCGAGGACCTCGGCCACAACGAAAGGCTTCTGGCTGCGGTTCTCAAGGGCCGCCCAGATCGGCACGCGATCCGCGTCGCTTCCAAGGTCGGCCTGAGGCGATCCGGCGACGCCTGGATCCGGGATGCCTCTCCCGTTCACATCCGCGCCGCGTGCGAGCGGTCGCTGCAGGCCCTGAATGCCGAGCGGATTTACCTCTATCAGCTTCATGCGGTCGACCCGAGGGTTCCGCTCAGGATCAGCCTTGAGGCTATGGCCACGCTGCGGAACGAGGGCAAGTGCGCGCATGTGGGGCTGAGCAACGTCACCGCGCAACAGATCGTGCAGGCCACGTCCGTAGTGCCGATCACCACTGTGCAGAACCGGCTCAGCCCGTTCTATCGGGAGTCGGTGACGGGACAGGTCGTCGAGACCTGCCGGCGTCTCGGAATCACGTTTCTCGCCTACCGCCCGTTCGGCGGTGCCCGCCTGTCGCAATCGGTCTCCGAATTTCAGTCGATCAGGTTGCTAGCACGAAACCGAAACGCAACAGCGCATCAGATCACCCTGGCGTGGCTCCGCGGTCTCAGCCCCAACATCGTTCCGCTCGTCGGAACGACAAAGATCGAGCACGTCCAGGAATGCGCAGTGGCGGCCGCGATCAACCTGACCGCGGCGGAGATGACATCCATCGCCTCGGATCCTTGGATCCGCAACGTCCGGTTCTGCTCCCCCTGACGCGCCAGCCCGCCCGTGCCGCAGTCCAGGAGGCTTTCGTCAGTGCCGCGCCCCGCCGGGCAGCGTCACCTTGGAGAAATGCTTCAGGATACCGTCGAAGAACATATGGAAGTGCTCCACCAACTCCCGCGTCACCATCAGCATCTTCAATGTCTGTTCGGGGGGCGGTGGTCCGAACGCGCGGACCATCTTGTCGAGGACGATATCGGAGTGGTCCAGCTCGATATCGATCAAGGTATGTGCGCGGAACGCGTTGAGCGTGCCTTGCGCATACGGATAAAGGGCGGACATGCGGTCGAACTGATCGTTGATGAGTTCGACTGTCTGGCCATGTCGCGGCGACTGCTGCAGCGAGTCCAGGCTGGAATACGCGATCTGGTCGGTCCGAGCGAGCCTGATCGAATGCTCGATAAGCTGCTGTGTCGTTGGCAATGCGGCACGGTTCACCGCCTCCGCCTCCGGCAACCCGTCCTGCGCCAGACCCCGCAGAAAGATGCGCGCGTGGTCGCTCTCCTCGTGATAGTGCTGCGATAACCAGCCTCTGATCGCCGGGTCGGTCGCGCCGGACGCGGCGATGCTATTGTGCACGTTGGCGCCGCAGACCCGGTGGTAGAACTGGATCCCCCAGCCCAGCAGGATGTCCCGCGACGCACCCCCCGATCGCACCAGGTGCCAGAACGGCTGGTCGAAGATATTGAGGGCCCAGAAATCTCCAATGGCGCAAAACGACTCCATGTACCGTTCGGGGTCGGTGGCCTGCAGAGCCTGCGACGCGTCGACGACGATCCCGTCCGCCGCCAAAGGCAGCAAGACATCTCTCAACTGAGACACGCTCACCCCGAAATTCCGCGACGCCTCCGCGACCGTGCTGCGCCCGTCGAACTGGGACAAGGCATAACGCAGGAGGCTACCGTTGACGCATGTGAATGCGTAGTCCGACGGATACATCGTGGCGACGACGACCTCGCCGTCATCCTGACGCACCGTCGTTCCCGGCGCGAGAATGGGTCGCGTCGTTTCGTCAATCGACTGCAGTCGCACGGTCTCCCGTCCTTCTCTCAGCCGGCAACTTGCGCCACCGAACCTGCGGCTCTTTGACCGTCCACCCTATACGACAACGACGCTCCGCATCGCGCGCAGCGCACGCGAGCACGCCGTCGGAAATGCATATACATCCTGAGGATAGTCTAGTATCATATAATCTCGATGGTAGAAAGGAGTGCCGCCGGGTGCCGGTCCGGATGGCGCTGCCGCGAGATGAGCGCACACATAAATGCAGAGATCCTCTCGGGGCGCGCGGCGATGAGTCAGTCGCGGCCGCTCGATGTGGCCCTGGTGTCGATGCCGTTCGGACAGCTGCCGATGCCGTCGATCGCACTCGCCATCCTGAAATCGACGCTCTCGGCGCGCGGTTTACATGCTCGGACAACCCATTTTACCCTGGATTTTGCCGAACGGATCGGCGTGCAGCTCTACTCGATGATTGCGGTGGGCTTCCCGGGCAATCAGGCGCTGGCCGCGGACTGGGTCTTCTCGCATCTGTTGCCAGGAGACTCCGACGACGATCCCGACGAATATCTGCGGCAGATCATCGATAACGAGGATCCGGACTCGCTGATCGGTCCGGTCGATCCAGTCTCGTTCATCGAGGGGTTCCGCGAAGGCCTGTTATTCGCGCGGGAGCATTCGCGTCTGTTCATACGGGAGTGCGCCGAAAAGCTGGTGATGGGCGGTGCGCCGATCATCGGTTTCACCAGCACCTTCCAGCAGAACGCAGCATCGATCGCCGTCGCCCAGGAGATCAAACAGCTAGCGCCGGATACCATGATCGTGATGGGCGGCGCGAATTGCGAAGGCAAGATGGGCGCGCAGCTCATAAAGACCTACGATTGCCTGGACGCGGTGATCTCCGGCGAGGCCGACTGGATATTTCCGGAGTTCGTCCAGTGCGTTAAGCGGGGCGAGTCGCCGGCCGGCATTGCTGGCGTACATCTTCGCGGCGCCGCGTCTCCACCCGAGACGAAAATCTCCTTCGTCCTCGACATGGACTCGCTTCCGGACTGCGATTTCGACGACTACTTCCGGCAGCTTGCCGAAAGCGATCTCGCCGACAAGGTTGAGCCGATGGTGCTATATGAGACGGCGCGCGGCTGCTGGTGGGGCGAGAAGGCGCACTGCACGTTCTGCGGACTAAACGGCCAAACCATGCAGTACCGGCGCAAGTCGCCGGCCCGCGCGCTCGGTGAACTTGCCAGCCTGACAACCCGATACCCCGGCCGCGCCATCTGCGTGGTCGATAACATCCTGGACATGTCCTACTTCAAGACCTTCATCCCAGCGCTGAAGGAGGCCGCGCTCGAGGCCGACCTGTTCTGGGAAGTGAAGTCGAACCTGAAGAAATCTCATGTTCGGCAGCTCAAGGAAGCGAACATTCGCCGTATTCAGCCGGGCGTGGAGAGCTTCAGCTCGCAAGTTCTGACATTGATGAAGAAGGGCGTATCCGGCATTCAAAACATCCAGCTTCTGAAATGGTGCCGGGAGATCGGAATCGAGCCGATCTGGAATATTCTCTGGGGTTTTCCGGGAGAGGACCCGGAGGAATACCGGAAGATGGCGGCCTACTTGCCGATGCTGTTCCACCTTACGCCGCCGATCACGGGCAAGCAGATCCGCCTCGACCGGTTCAGCCCAAACTTCACGGCCTCCGCGGCGTTGGGCTTCAGCCGCGTGCGCCCGTCTCCTGCCTACAAGTATGTGTTCCGGCAAAGCGACGAGGTCACCCGCAATCTCGCCTACTACTTCGTGTACGACTATGCGGACGGCCGCGATATCCAGACCTATGTCGCCGGCGTCCAACTCGCAATCGACGACTGGGTCGACCGCCATCCGGACGAGGAACTCTATTTCACGGATTGCGACGGCGTCGTCCAAGTCGCCGACTATCGCGCCATCGCACGGGCGCAACGCCACGCGCTTGCCGGGTTGGAGCGCGAGATCTTCCTGCACTGCGATCAAGCGCATACCGGGCCGCAGATCCTCAAGACGTTCTGCGATCGCGGTTCGGAGCAAGATGTTGCCGGAGCGCTTCGCCGCTTGATCGACGACAGGCTGATCTTGGAGCACGACGGGTCCTATCTGACCCTGGCGCTCTCCACCGCAAGCTATACGCCGAAGCAACGGCACGCCGCTTGACGCCTGCCCGTGCATGCTTTCGCCACGGCTCCCAGCGGTCACGTCGCCGTGTCGTCCGGGTTCATCTCCTGCCTCCACGCGCAGACACCAAACCGACACATAAACGTGCATACTTGCATAGGTAACCTTGAAGTAGTAGTGTGGAAACGTGGGTAATTCCACCAAGCGGCGAAGATATCATATTTTCAATCGTCTATCAGTCGATCGCTTGACGATGCGGATACACCTCAGGCCGCGCCGATCGGTGCGGGAGCCAGCACAAGGAGAGTCGAAATGAGCGAGCCGCTTAAGGACAACGAGATCGTCGTAACGGTTCCCCAGGGTACCGCCCAGCACGTCCGCGTGGAAGAGGCGGCATCCAAGGGCCAAGGAGGAGCACCCGAGATCGTCGTTCGCGTGAGCAACAAGCGCAAGTACGACGTCAGCGTGCCGATCCTCGGAGTGATCGTTAAGTAACGAGTCGACAGCCTGAGCGACGATGGTTCAACCACGACGGGCTGGTTGCGCCCGTCGTGGTGTAGTTTCCCGGATGACGATTCCGAAGCAATGGTCATGGACCTGGACACACGATGGGTCGCGCACTTCGAGGCGGCCGTCGGGGAGATTTCGGGGGGCGCCGTTATCGACGGTGAGCTGTCCAGCGTCGAGGTCATCGGCGTTCCAAAACATGTCGTGTCGCGCGTCATCTTGTCGCTCGACGGAGGGCGCACCCTGAATGAGGTCGCCGCGCGTATAGGCGTGCCGGCGAGCCATGTTGGCGCGATTTGCGGCGCCCTCAGTGAAGCCTCCCTGATCCACAAGGCGGGAGCCGCCGATAGGCTGGTTCCGCATGAAGACTTCGCCGAACTGTCGCGGCGAGTGTTCGCGGCCTGGAAGAAGCGTCTGTTCAGCCATCGGCTCTGGCAGGACCTCGTGGCGGGGACCGCGCCGGCCGGTCAGTTCGCCGGTTGGCTCATGGAGAACTATCACTTCATCGAAGGCGTGAACGACCGCCTGGGATCCGCGACGGCGTATTGCCGGTCGCGGGCGGGGCGCCGCCACTTCGCCCGGCATTTCCGCGAAGAGTACGACCACGGCGAGTTCTTCATTCAAGGGCTTCTGGCGCTCGGCTTTAGCCGGGATGCCATCTACGCGTCGCGCCCGCTCGCCAGCACGCGGGGCATCATCAATCACATGCGGCGGTGTGCGCGGCAGGACTCACTGTTCTACGCAGCGTGCTCGGGCTTCCTCGAGTCGACTGGCGGCGATCGTTCGAATGCCCGCGCTTTCTTCGACGCCGTGACGCAGAACTATGCCACGGACCGGCCGGCGGTCGTCTCTCCGCTGGTCGACCACCTGGAATTGGACGAAGAATACGGCCACAACGGAGTGATCGAAAGCGTCGGCCCCTATCTGGGCCCCATAAGTCACGCCCGGGCCAGCGCGGCTCTGCAGGCGGTCCGGGCACTTGTCGAGGGCCTGGAGCTTTGGTCCTCCGACATCGTCCGGCACTACGCGAGCGATACGATCAGCCTGCGGGCGCGGGCCTACGGAACTCGGCGACCGGTAGGTGGGGACATGACCAATGGAGGTCGCTAGATGACTGCGGTTGCGGCGCTCGGCGCCAGGCCGATACGCAGCGCGCGCGCCGACATCCGCGGCACGGCCGACGGTGGGGCGGTCGTGGAGACGGACGACTATATGCTGGAGTTCGATGGCGCGGCCGGGAGCTTGATCGTGCAACTGGCGGGCCGACTCGACGGCGGCGACACGGTCCAAGATCTCGCGGCCGCGGCCGCCTGTGACCCGAGCCTGATCGCCGAGGTGATAAAGACCCTGCAGGTGCACGGCGCCGTATTCGATCTCGCCGCGGTCGACAACCGGAGCGGCGGCGAGTTGCGGGCAGCCCTGCGGCAGGAGTGCGCCTTCTGGGCGAAGGAGATCCAGGCCCATTCGTTCTGGCGGACGCTCCTGAGCGGCGCGGCCAATCCCGAAACCGTTTTCGGATGGGGCATCGAGCAGTTTCACTATGTCGAGGCGGCAAACGAATACATGGCCGCGGCCGCGGCAAACTGTCGGCTCGACCACGGCGTCAGAATGCGGATCGGCAAGCGGTTCGCCGAAGAGGCCGAGCACGGCGATATCTTTCTGCGCGGCTTGGAGCGTTGCGGCTTCGCACACGAAGCGGTAGTCGACGCGCCGCCTCTTCCGGCGACCAACGCCCTGAAGGATTATCTGTTCGAGCTCGCGTGCTCGGACACCATCGCGACCGAAGCGACCTTCAATCTGATGCAGTCGAGCAGCGAACCGCTGACCAAAGAAGGGCTGGCGAGGTTCTACGGCGAGTTGACACGCGTCTATCCGTTTGCGGGGCCGATGTTCCAGGCGTTCCACGACCACGCCCTGATCGACGTAGAGGCAGGGCACGAGCGAACGATCTTCGACGATCTATGCGACGCACCCGGCTTGGTCACGTCCGTCGTCGGGCGCCGGGCGGTCGACGCCGTTCGCGGCTTGGCGGAGCATTTCATTCTGTTCTTCGATAACATCGAAACCTACTACGGCGCACGCGATGCCATCGTTCCCCGGCGCGCGGTCGACATGGACGCATTCACGCGATGAGGCACGCGACGGCGGGAACGGCTCTGACGCAAGAGTACGCCGCCCGGTTTCCGCAATCGCGCAGACTGCACGCCCGGGCCGTCGCGTCACTGGCCGGTGAGGCGGCCCACGATTCTTGGCGCTTTGACCCGTTCCCCGTCTACTTCGCCACGTGCGACGGCGCCCGCAAAACGGACGTAGACGGGAACACCTATATCGACTTCTGGATGGGGCACGGCGCTCTCCTCCTCGGTCATCACCATCCGGATGTCGATGGCGCCGTTGCGGCCCAATTGCGGAGCGCGTCCCACTATGGCGGCGCGCACGCGCTGCAGGTCGAGTGGGCTGAGCGGATCGTCGCCTTGGTCCCCTCGGCGGAGCGTGTTCGGTTCGTGGCTAGCGGCACCGAGGCGACCCTGTTGGCATTGCGGGTCGCCCGCAGCGTTACCAAACGTGCCGCCGTCATCCGGATCGACGGCCACTTTCACGGCTGGCATGACGAGGCGCTGGCGAAGGCCATTCCGCACGACGTTGCGGGCTTCAACCCCGGCAATGTGGAGAACCTATACGTCCTGCCGTTCGATCTCGACCTGTTGAGCGATGCCGTTGACGATCTGCGGCCGGCGGCGATCATTCTCGAACCGGGTGGTGGCAGCGCCGGTGCGCTGCCCTGGAGCACCGGCAGTCTTGCGGAGCTGCGCCGCCTCACGGAGCGGAGCGGCACGCTGCTGATCTTCGACGAGATCATCAGCGGGTTCCGCTACGCCCCCGGCGGCGTTCAGGAGCTGAGCGGCGTGATGCCGGATCTGACCGTGCTGGCGAAGATCGCTGCGGGCGGCCTGCCCGGTGCCGCGGTCGCCGGACGCGCCGACATCATGCGAGTGTTCGGTGCCGGGATCCGGGACGGGACCATCCTTTCCGCCGTTCCCCATACCGGCACCTTCAACGCGTCCGCCACCTCAGCGGCCGCCGCCATCGCGACGCTGGACAAAGTAGCGGACGGCACGCCACAGGCGGCGGCCGACCGGGCAACCGGACGCCTTGTCGATGGCATCAATCGCTGTGCCGCAGCGCATGGGGCCGCCGTGCGCGCCTTTCGACAAAGCTCCATCTTCCATCTTGTCGTCGGCGCGGCGAGCGATGAGCGCGCGGTCGTGGGGCCGTCGCCCGAGGTCCTGATATCGCAGCGCACCCACCGAAAGGACTACGCTGCGCTCCGCCAATCGCTGCTCCTGAACGGCGTCGATGCGCATCTCGTTCACGGGTGGGTATCCGCCGTGCATTCCGAGCCGATCATCGACGCGGCGATCGAGGCCTTCGATCGCGCTCTCGCCCGCCTCGGTCGTGGCGCAGACGCGCCGAACATCTTCAGATCTTGACAGGTCGGCGGTGAGCGTTCGGTCTGCCTTTTAGAGTCCCCGATAGGGGATCAGGAAACCCCACGCCTTTAGGCGGCATGGGATCGCGGCGGTTCCGGTATAAAATGGCTGGATGGAAGGATACAAGCGGGGCAGCCACACCGTTTGGGACTGCAAATATCACGTGGTGTGGGTGACGAAGTACCGGTATGCGGTGCTGGGCGGGGATGTCGGGCAACGATGCCGCGAACTCGTCCGTGAGACGGCTCGTGCGCATGAGATCAGTATTCATACAGGGGCGATAAACCGCGATCATGTGCACCTGCTGCTGTCGATCCCACCGAGCTTGTCTGTGTCTCGGGCGGTGCAGTATCTGAAGGGAAGGAGTTCGCATAAGCTGCTGAGCGAGTTCGGCATTCTGCGTAAACGCTACTGGGGCCAACACATCTGGGCACGAGGCTACTGGGTCGCGAGCAGCGGTAACGTCACC
>JASHPU010000103.1 GCA_030037885.1 Xanthobacteraceae bacterium
ACGCGGGCATCGACCTTCCCGCGGTGCGCGGCCGGGCTACGGCGGCGCTGCTGACCGATCCACTCAACGCGCGCGCGTTGCGCATCCTCGGCCAAGCGGCCGCGGCGGCCGGCGACGACGCTGCGACGGCGCGCTTCATGCAGATGGCGGCGCGGCTTTCCTTGCATCAAAGCATCGCCGTGTATTGGCTGCTGGTCCACGATGCCGAGAGCAAGGACTACAAGGCCGCGCTCACTTACGCCGACGTCGTGCTGCGCACGCTGCCGGGATTCGATGCTTACGTGATGCCGGTGTTGGCGCGCATCGCCGCCGACGGCAATGCAGTGGGCTTGCTCAAAGCCGCGCTCGCCGACGATCCGCCATGGCGCAGCACCGTCCTGCAAAACCTGCCGCGCGCAGTGGTCGACGAACGCATCCTGCTCGATCTTTTTCTGACGTTGCGCAGGAGCCCGCATCCGCCCACCGCCGCGGAGCTCGACGCTTATCTGAATTTTCTGGTCGGCAACCGCATGTATGAGCTTGCCTATTATACGTGGCTGCAATTCTTGCGTCCCGATGAGCTTGCCGACGCCGGATTGCTCTACAACGGCGATTTCGAATCGCCGCCGTCAGGCGCCCCGTTCGATTGGCGCATCGAGCAAAGCTTTGGCGTCAGCATCGACGTGGTGGAACGCCCCGACAAGAGCGGTGACCATGCGCTGTCGCTGGCGTTCGAATCCGGGCGTGTCGAGTATCACAGCGTCAAGCAATTGCTGATGCTGACGCCCGGCCGCTACCATTTGCGCGCCCGCTACAAAGGCGAGCTGGTTGGCCCGCGCGGCCTGAAATGGCGATTGGCCTGCGCCGAAAACCCGGAGCGTCCGTTCGCCGAGAGCGCGATGATCAGCGGGCGCGCGGCGGCGTGGAGCGACGCCGATCTCGATTTTGCCATCCCCGCCGCCGACTGCCGCGCTCAATACCTTTCGCTCGATCTCGATGCGCGCATGCCGTCCGAACAATTCATCAGCGGCACGATCTGGTTTGACGATCTGCGCATCCGACGGCTGGCGAGTGCGTCCAAGTGAGTAGCGGGCGATATCTGGCGAACCCGGGCGGCAAGATACGGCGCAGCGCTCTCTATAGGCTGGCGGCGCGGATGCGGCGGACGCGGCTCGTTGCGCTCGTCATCGACCAATGCCGCGCCCTGCCGGCGCGCGCGACGTTCTGGCTCGCCGCCGGCATGCTGTCGTTGTCCGTGCTGTTGGGCGGCGCCACGCGCAGCGGCTATCTGTCGGATGCGCTGCTGCAGCTCGCCTCGATTCCACCGCTTCTGTTCGCGTCCTCGAGGCTCGCGGCGCTGGCCCGCGGCGATCCGAAGGCGTTTCGGCAAATGCGGCCCGGCTTGTTGTTTGCAGCCGCGATCGCGCTCGTGCCATTGATCCAGCTTGTTCCGCTGCCGCCGGCGCTTTGGGCGCTGCTGCCCGGCCGCGCGCCGATCGTCGCCGCGTACGCGGCTGTGGGGCGCAGTCCCGGATGGCTGCCGATCAGCGTGTCGCCGGACGCGACGATGTTGAGCGCGCTGGCGTTGTTGCCGCCGCTCGCGGTGTTGTTTTGCGTGATGCTGCTCGATTATCGCGAGCGCCGGCTGTTGAACCTGTTGTTGGTCGCGCTCGCCGTCGCCAGCTCGTTCCTCGGCCTGTTGCAGATTTCGCAAGGTTCCTCGAGTCCGCTGCGCTTCTTCGCGACCAGCAACGCCTCGGAGGCCGTCGGATTCTTCGCCAACAAAAACCATCTCGCCGCTCTGCTCTATGCGGCCTTGGCGTTCGCCGCGGTTTTCGCGCTCGAGGTCGGTTCGAGGATGCCGCCGGGGCGCAATCGCGCTTGGCTCGAAGCCGGCCGACTGCTGCCGGTCACCCTGAGCCTGCTCGTCATCGTGGTTCTGATCGCAGCCGAAGCCGTGGCGCACTCGCGCGCCGGCATGACGCTGACCATGGCCTGCCTTGCCGGCATCTGCGCGCTCGCGCTCGCCGACCGCCGGCGCGCGCTCAAGCGAAGCCCAGCGGGCCTGATCCTTGCCGCGGTGGCGATCGCCATGGTTCTGGTGCTGCAGTTCGGCCTTTACCGCATCCTGCAGACGTTTGCCGCCGATCCGTTCGACGACTCGCGATTTCTGTTTCTGCGCAACACTGTTGCCGCAGCCAAGATCTACATGCCATTCGGCACCGGCATGGGCACTTTCGTTCCGGTCTATGCAATGTTCGAAAAACCGGCAGACGTTTTCCCACAATACATCAACCATGCGCACAACGACTTCATCGAGCTCTGGCTCGAATCGGGAGTGTTTGGCATCGGCGTGCTCGGCGCGTTCCTGACGTGGTTTGTGGTGCGGGCGGCGAAAATCTGGCGTGGTTCGGCGCTTGCTGGCGGCGATCTCGATCGCTTGCTGGCGCGCGCCGCGACGCTGGTCATCGCGCTGCTGCTGGCCCATTCGTTGCTTGATTATCCGCTGCGCACCGCTGCGATCATGGCGGTTGTTGCCTTGGCCTGCGGCTTCATGCTGGAGCCGGTGCAGGTCGCAGCGCGTGCGGCGGTGCGACCACGGCCGGCGGAGCGCGCGGTAGGCGCGCCGCAACTGCCCGCAAGTACCGCCGCTTTGCCTTGGCCATTGCCGACCACGACAGTCGTGCCGCCGTCGCCGCCCAAACCGAGCAGGCACTGGGGCGAAGGCGTCGAGTGGCCTGCGGCGTGGCGCAAGCCGAGCGCGGCATCGAGCGACAAGAAGCCTACTCCGCAGGACAAGCCGGACACGAAATGAACCGGGAGCCGAAAAGCTTCATCCAGGAGCGCGCAAGGCGTTGATTCTCCTTAGATAATCGCAGAACGCCGACCCTTGCGCAGAGCCAGCTACAAAGGGTAAACCACTGGCGGGGCGCACGGGTGACGACCGCGGGTTTTCACCCGCGCTGCGGTAGCTTGGAGCCGTGCGCCTCCCGCCCGCCTTCCCATTGCTGCAGAGCATGACCGACGTCACGTCGCGGGGGGTTCCCGCCAAGGCGCCTGGATTCGACCGGCCGATTCAGCATCCGCGCGACGACGAGGAGCGCCGGCGCTGGCAGGCCGCCAACCGCGACTGGTGGGAAGCCGCGCCGATGCGCTACGACTGGCGCGACAAGTTGGATGCGGCGCCCGGCAGCGCCGCCTACTTCGCCGAGATCGACCGGCGCTTTCTCTCTTCGGTCCGGCAATTCATGCCGTGGTGCACGCTGCCGTTCGACGCGGTGATTCCATTTGACCAGCTAGCCGGCAAGGACGTGCTGGAAATCGGCGTCGGTCACGGCACGCATGCCCAATTGCTGGCGCCGCGCGTGCGTTCGTTCGTCGGCATCGATCTGACCGCCGCCGCGACGACGATGACCAAAAAGCGCTTCGCCTTGTCTGGGCTGGCGGGATTGATCGTGCAGATGGACGCCGAGCGCATGGCGTTCCGCGACGGCAGCTTCGATTACGTCTGGAGCTGGGGCGTGGTCCATCAATCGGCCGACACGCGGCGCGTCCTGGCCGAGATCAATCGCGTGTTGCGGCCCGGCGGCACATGCGCCGTCATGATCTATTATCGGTCGTGGTGGAATTATCACGTCTGCGGCTTCTTGCGCTGGCTGTTCCTCGGCCGCGGCCGAATCTGGCGGAGCGTGCATCATGCCAGCCAGAGCGGCACCGACGGCGCGATTGCGCGCTATTACAAGCCGGGGGAGTGGCGCGCCGAGACCAAAGATTTTCTGACGGTGCAATCGATCCGGCTGTACGGCATGAAGAGCGATCTGATACCGCTGCCGCATGGCCGATTGAAGCAAGGCATAATGCGCGCGATTCCGGATGTCGTCGCGCGGCTGCTGACCCGGCGCTTGCGCATGGGCTCGTTTCTCGTCGCCACCATGGCGAAGCCGGCGGCACGATGAAATAAGTCGTCCGGGATTTATCAGGCTGCGCCACGCACTATGTGCGGCATCGCCGGCATCTACGCCTATCATTACGCCGCCAATCCGCTCGACGCGGCTGAGCTGCGCGCCATGCGCGATCATATGGCGGCGCGCGGCCCGGACGGCTCCGGCGAATGGCTGTCCGCCGACGGCCGCATCGGCTTCGGCCACCGCCGGCTCGCGATCATCGATTTATCCGAGCAGGCGGCGCAGCCGATGGCGAGCCCGGACGGTAACGCGGTGATCGCGTTCAACGGCGAGATCTACAATTACAAAACTCTGCGCGCCGGCCTGGAAGCCAACGGCAGGGTGCTTCGCACACAGTCGGACACCGAGGTTCTGCTGCACCTTTATGCGCTCAAGGGTGCGGCGATGGTGCACGACCTGCGCGGCATGTTCGCCCTGGCGCTGTGGGATGCCGCACGGCAGGGCCTGTTGCTCGCGCGCGATCCCTACGGCGTGAAGCCGCTTTATTATGCCGACGACGGCTGGACCTTGCGCTTTGCCTCGCAGGTCAAGGCGCTCGTCGCCGGCGGCCGCGTCGGTCTCGACCCGGACCCGGCCGGCTGGGCCGGCTTCTTTCTGTTCGGCAGCGTGCCCGAGCCCTACACCATCCACCGCGCCGTTCGCGCCGTCGAGGCCGGGACCACGTTGTGGATCAATCGCTGCGGTCCTGGGCGGCCGACGCGTTATTTTGCGGTGTCACGCTCGTTTGCCGCGGCGCCAAAAAGATCGGCGCGCATTCCGGCTGCGGACGCGCGCGAGCGCATCCGTGTCGCGCTCCTCGACAGCGTGCGCCATCATCTGGTCGCCGATGTTCCGGTCGGCCTGTTTTTGTCGTCCGGCGTTGATTCCGCAACGCTGCTCGGCCTGATGCGTGATGCCGGCCAGCGCGACGTCGAGGCCATCACGCTGCGCTATGACGAATTCCACGGCCGAGGCGACGATGAGGCGCCGCTCGCCGCGCTCACGGCACGGCACTACGGCGCCAGGCACACGACCCGCACCGTGACGCGCGAGGAATTTCGCGCCGATCTGCCGAAGATTTTCGCGGCGATGGATCAGCCTACGATCGATGGCATCAATACGTGGTTCGTCGCCAAGGCGGCGCGCGAGCGCGGGCTGAAAGCCGCCCTGTCCGGCCTCGGCGGCGACGAATTGGTCGGCGGCTATCCGTCGTTCGGCGACATCCCGCGCTGGGTGCGGCTGGCCTCGCTAGGCTCTTTCGTTCCTTTTCTCAGCGCCACGGTGCGGCACGCGATCGCAGCGTTGAACGGCGTGATACCGCTCGTTCATCCCAAGGCCGCGGGCTTTTTGCAGTACGCCGGCAGCTATTCGGGCGCCTATCTGTTGCGGCGTGGCGTGTTCATGCCGTGGGAGCTTGCGGGCCTGATGGACCGCGAATTCATGCGCGAGGGGCTGCGCCGGCTCGACCCGATCAAACACATCGCTGCCGTGCTCAAGCCCGAGCCGAAAGCCGCGTGGAGCAAGGTGGCGGCGCTCGAGGCCGGCCTCTATCTGCGCAATCAGCTGTTGCGCGACACCGATTGGGCCAGCATGGCGCATTCGCTCGAAGTGCGCGTGCCGTTTGTCGACGCGACGCTGGCGGCGACGGTGGCGCCGGATTTTGTCGGCTTGCCGGCAGGACTTGGCAAGCAAATTATCGCCGAAAGCCCCACCGTTACGGTGCCGCCGGACATTCAAAACCGCATCAAGACCGGATTCTCGACGCCCATTGCGCAATGGCTGCAGGACGACGAGCGCATGCGCGCGTGGCACGCGGTGCCGCGGTTGCGCTCGGCCAATTGTCCGTGGGCGCGCCGCTGGGCCTATCAGATCGCGCGTGCTTAAGCTTTTCGCCCAGTGCTCCAGGATGACGACGAACAGAGGTGGCGACGGCAAACGAATTCTCATGCTCGCCACCGACGCGCACGGCGGCTTTGGCGGCATCTCGCAATACAACCGCGACGTCCTGGAGGCTCTGGACGGCTTCAATCGCGTCCGCGAGATCGTCGTTTTGCCGCGCGTCGTGGATGCCCGCACCGTCGACGTACCAGCAAAGGTCCGATACGATCTCGCCGGTACTGCCGGGGAGCTGAGTTTCGCGCGGCGCACCGCGGCGCAGGCGTTCATGGCGGCCCGGTACGATCTGATCTACTGCGCCCACATCAACCTGCTGCCGCTGGCAAAGCTCGTCGCCGGTCTTCAGCGCGCTCCGCTCTTGCTCGTGATCTACGGGATCGACGGTTGGTGGCGTCCTTCGCGGCCAATGGTCGGTCGGCTCGCCTCTCGTGCGGAATTGGTCATCGCCATCAGCCGCACAACGCTTGATCGGTTTCTTTCCTGGAGCGCCATTGATCCCGCAGCGACCGCAGTTCTGCCCAACGCGATCAAGGCCGAGCAATTCGGCCTTGGCGAAAGGAACGGAGAGCTTTTGCGGCAGCTGGGGATTGAACAGCGGAAAATCATCATGACGCTTGGTCGGATGTCGTCCGATGAGCGCGCCAAAGGGTTCGATGAAGTCATCGAACTGATGCCCCGATTGCGCGAAGCGGAGCCTGATATCGCGTACATCGCCGCCGGCGACGGCGACGACCGGCCACGATTGGAGGCCAAGGCGAAGACGCTGGGCGTCGCTGATCGCGTTATCTTTGCCGGTCGGATTCCTGAGCCGCAAAAGCGAGACTATTATCGTCTCGCAGATGCCTATGTCATGCCCAGCTCATGGGAAGGGCTTGGCTTTGTGGTGTTGGAGGCGCTTGCGTGTGGAACGCCGGTTGTTGCGAGCAGCGCGGACGGTACCCAGGAAGCCGTCCGCGGTGGCGAACTGGGCGCGGTAGTCGATCCAAAGGATCAGACGGCGCTGCTGTCGGCCGTTGTCGCCGCGTTGCGAAGGCCGAAACAGATACCGGCAGGGCTCGACTATTTCTCATTCGACAATTTCTCGACTCGGCTTCATGGCGCGCTCCGCCGTATCATCGACATTTAGCCGATTTCGAAAATGCAAAAGCGCGCTCTCATTTGCGGCGTCTCCGGGCATCAACACGGCGAAATAACGGTCTCGGCGACGTGACGTTGCCTCTTCATTCCGGTTCCGACATGAGCGCGGCACGTCTCGTCATCGAGCCGGGCATGACGGCGAAAAATTACTGGCGTGATCTCTGGCATTATCGCGAGCTGATCTACTTTCTGGCCTGGCGCGATACGGCGGTGCGTTACAAACAAACCGGGATCGGCGTGGCCTGGGCCTTGATCCGGCCGGCGCTCACGATGCTGGTTTTCGTCGGCTTCCGCCGCCTGATCGGCTTTCCGCCGGGCGCCGTGCCGGAGCCTATCCTGGTCTTCGCCGCGGTGCTGCCTTGGCAGTTCTTTTCCAGCGCCTTGTCGGAAGCGGCCGGCAGCCTGATCGGCAACGCCAATCTGATCTCCAAAATCTACTTCCCGCGCTTGCTTATTCCGTTGGCCGCGGTGGCGACGACGGCGATCGACTTCGCCATCACGCTGGTGCTTCTACTGCTTCTTATGCTCTGGTATCGCTTCCTGCCGGGATGGCAGCTCGCCGCGCTGCCGATTTTTTTGCTTTTCGCCTTTGGCCTGTCGTTTGGTCTCGGCTTGCTGTTTGCCGCGCTCAACGTCGAGTACCGCGACTTCCGCTACATCGTGCCGTTCATGGTGCAGTTCGGCCTGTTCGTGTCGCCGATCGCCTTCTCGACCAGCGATGTGCCGGCGCAATGGCGGGCGCTTTATGCGCTCAATCCGATGGTCGGCATCATCGACGGCTTTCGCTGGTCGCTGCTCGGCGGCCGCGTCGGCCTCAATCCGCAGACCCTGGCGATCTCCGCCGCTGTCGCCGCCGCGGTGCTGATGCTCGGGCTGTGGTACTTCCGCCGCATGGAACACAGTTTCGCCGATCGCATATGACGGCTTCCACCGGGCGGAACGGGGTCGAGGTTGCGGCGCAGCGCCGGTGCGGGCGGGCGTGGCGTGCGGTTGTCGGATGTTTGCTTGCGGTGGTGCTGCTGGCAGCTGCGGGCTGGGCTGCGCGGCACGCCTTGCTGCGCGAGACGGCGGCGCTGTGGATCGTGTCGGATGCGCCGGCGCCGGCTGATGCGGCGGTGGTTCTCGGCGGCGGCCTCGAATACCGACCCTTCGCGGCAGCCGAGTTCTATCGCCGTGGCCTGGTGCCGAAGATTTTGGTGTCGAATATCGGCGCCAGCCCGGCCGAACGGCTCGGCGTGTTGCGCTCGCACGTGCGCGAAAATATCGAGGTGCTGGAGAAGCTCGGCGTGCCTGCGGCCGCAATCGAGCCGTTCGGCAGCAATCTGAAAGATACTTACGCCGAGGCAGCGGCGTTGCACGACTGGGCCAAGCAGACCGGCGCCCACACCGTCCTGGTGCC
>JASHPU010000104.1 GCA_030037885.1 Xanthobacteraceae bacterium
TGGTCACGCCCAACAACATGCGGCTGTTCGTGCAGCGCGCGCTCGCGCGCAACGAAAAGCTGCCGATCTCGATCTCGATCGGCACTCATCCGGTCGAGATCGCCGGCTCCGGCTACCGCGCGCCGCTCGGCGTCGACGAGATGGCGATCGCCGGCGGCATCCGCGGCGCGCCGGTCGAGCTCGCGCCCTGCGCCACCATCGATGTGCCCTACATCGCCGACGCCGAGATCGTGCTCGAAGCCGAGGTGCTGCCGACCGGCTGGACCTTTCCGGAAGGCCGCTTCGGCGAGTTCACCCGGCTGATGGGCGGGCTGCATTGGAATCCGCTGGTGCGCATCAAGGCGATGTCGATGCGCCGGGACGCGGTCTACTACAATCTGCACATGCCCTGGGAGAACACCTGGCTGGCCGCGCCGACGCGCTACGCCGCGATCCGCCAGGCGCTGCGCACGGCCGGCGTGCAGGTCAAGGACATCAACGTCACGCTCGGCGGCTGCGCGTTCTGGCACGCCGTGATTTCGATCAGGAAGCAGCCGGGCGAAGGCAAGAACGCGCTCCTCGCCGCGCTATCGGTGATGGACTTAAAGCACGTCGTCGTGGTCGACGACGACATCGACGTCAACGATCCGGCCGAAGTCGAATGGGCCATCGCCACCCGCGTGCAGGGCGACCGCGACGTCATGGTTGTCTCCAATGCGCGCGCCAAGCCGCTCGACCCGAGCCTGCCGCAGGGTTTCGGCGTGGTGCCGACCGGCGCCAAGGTCGGCATCGACGCCACCATTCCGGACCACATCCCGCGCGAATATTACGAGCGCATCACCTACGCCTACGCCGACCGCGCCAAGATCGCCGATTACGTCAACGGCAAGCGCGATCCGGCGGGTGAATCCGGCGACGAGCGCGCCGTCGAAAAACTCGCGGCCAAAATCCTCGACACCATCGCCAACGAGCCGCTCTACTACACCGATGTCGCCGACAAATTCTCGGCCTACGATTTCCGCACCATCGCCCGCGCCATCGGCCGCCTGCATTCGACCGAGAAGCTGTGGCAAGACCCGCGCGGCCGGCTCTGCGTGCGCGGCTCGCAGTTCGCCGCCAAGCTGCCGGGGAAATAGTGCGTAGCCCGCATGAGCGAGCTACGACGCTTGCGAATCATAACCGAGTGCGCAGCGACCGTTGCAGCAAACGGCCGGAGCGAAAAATAAAAAGTCGCGCAGAATCAATGGCTCTGCCGCTCGCGAGGCGACAAGCTTGACAATCGTTCGGCGATGGCTTCTTAGGCGCGCCGCTCGCTCCTGAGGGATGCCTTTCGCGAGGGTGCTCCTTTGGGCGGAGCGAGTGCGGTTCCTGCGGGCGGCGCCACACACGCCGCTCCCGGGCGGTCCGGGTATCGACCCCCTCGACACTAGGGTCGGGGTGCCAGGTGCTTGGCTTAGGCGTCAACGATGACCGGGTAACGCCCGGCCCGCCCGTTGGCGTGACGCGCGGCCTGGACCGAATCGCGCGCAGCCTTAAAGCCGCGCGAGGAAAGCCGCGACGGAGCGCCGAGAGGCGAGCGCGCCCGAAGCGGATGGTTCGGGTAACCGAGCCGTTCGTGGCGCGCGCCGCGCCCGCAGCGCGTTCAGGCGGCAACGTCTGGATGCGTGGCGCGGCTCCTGACTACGCGCCTGTCGGCGCTCCGCCTCCCTTTTGTTTGTTCGGGGCGGCTTTCGTGCAGTGGCTTGGCCAAGCTCGGGCGCGAACAAAAAACGCGCCGCGAGAATGCTGAAGCGCACCCTGTTCCCCTCATCCTGAGGTGGCCGCGAAGCGGCCCTCGAAGGATGCAGGCCGAGGCGCCGGGGCCTGCATCCTTCGAGGCTCGGCGCTGCGCGCCGAGCGCCTCAGGATGAGGAATACGGGTGGCGCCTCGGCCTGCATCCTTCGAGGCTCGGCACTGCGTGCCGAGCACCTCAGGATGAGGAGTATAGGTGAATGCATGCGTCGATGCCCGCGCCCCCTCCACCATCCTGCGCTCGCTACGCTCGCTCCGGATGGTCCCCCCTCCCCCGCTTCGCTTCGCTCCGCGGTGGAGGAAAAATTACTCCGCCGCCTGCTTGGGCGCTGGCCGCGGGGCGCGGTCGCGGAACTGCGGGATGATCTCTTCGGCGATCGCCGTCATGTTGGCGCGCGCCATTTCGTTGGGCAGCGTGCCGAACTGGGTCTTGGTCAGCGAGGTGTTGAAGCCGGCGAGGTCCTGGTACGCGGCGAGCTTCTGCCGCACCGTCTCCGGGCCGCCGACGATGACGACGCCGGACGCGATCAGCTCCTCGATCGACTGCGTCTTGCCGGTGACCTTCACCGCGCGCACCCGCTTCATCGAGGCGACGTCGGTATAGCCGGGCGGCAGCAGCATTTCGGTCGGCATTTTCAGGAAATAATTGACCAGCGCCTCGAGGTGCGGCCGCGCCTCGCGCAGCGCCTTCTTGTCGGTCTCGCCGACATAGATCGTGTTCGACCAGGCGAGCTGGTCGGGCGCCGCCTCGTAGCCGGCCTTGTCGGCCTCGTCGCGGTAGAGCTGGAAGAACCGCGCCACCGCGGCGATCGGCGACAGCGTCTGGCAATAGGTGTAGCGCATGCGCGCCGCCCAGCGGATGGTCGAGCTCGAGCCCTGCGACGGAATCCAGATCGGCGGATGCGGGCTCTGATACGGCCGCGGCCATGGATTGACGTAGCGGAACTGATAATGCTTGCCCGCGTAGGCGAACGGGCCGGGCTCGGTCCAGGCGCGCACGATCAGGTCGTGCGCCTCGGCGAAGCGCTCCTGCGAGGCGGCCGGATTGACGCCCGACGAATGATACTCGGCGCCGATGCCGCGCACGAAGCCGGCGATCAGCCGGCCGCGCGTCAGATTGTCGAGCATGGCGTATTCTTCGGCGATATTGAGCGGATTGTTGGTCAGCGGCAGCGCGCGGCCGAGGATCGCGATCTTGGCGCGCTTGACGCAGCGCGACAGCGCGCCGGCGATCACGCCGGGGATCGGCATCAACCCGTAGGCGGTCTGGTGATGCTCGTTGAGGCAGACGCCGTCGAAGCCGAGCTGGTCGGCGAACTCCATCTGGTCGAGATAGTCTTCATAGAGCTCGGCGCCCTGTTGCGGATCGTAATGGCTGTTGGGATAAGTCACCCAGGCCGAGCCGAGCCGGCCGATCTCTTTCAGATCGGCGTGCGCATACGGCATCAGATGAAAATTGAAGAATTTCATGAGACGTCCTCATGCCGCCTTCTGGCGCGCGGCCAAGAAGTCGTCGAGCGCGGCGACGAACTCTTCCGGCTTTTCGATCTGCGGAACGTGGCCGCATTTCGCAATCACCACGAGCTTGGCGCCGGGTATCGCCCTGGCAAAAGCCTGCGCGTGCTGCAGCGGGAACAGGCGGTCGTGATCGCCCCAGACCAGCAGCGTCGGCACGTCGATGCGGTGCAGCCATTTGGCGAGATGCGGATCGTGGCTGCGCGGCTGCCAGACCAGCTTGGCGACCACGGCCTGGTTCTTCAGCGCCGTCTCCTCGAGCTTGGGATCGAGCACGCGGGCGATCATCGCTTCGGCGCGTTTGGGATCGTAGAAGAACGCCCGCAGCCGCTCCTCGTCGGTAACCAGAAACGGATCGAGCGGCGCGGCGCCCTCGACAAAAAGCCCGGCAGAATCGCACAGCGTGAGCGAGGCGAGGCGCGCCGTCGAGCGCACGGCGATTTCGGCGGCGATGAAGCCGCCGAGCGAGTTGCCGACCAGGTTGATGCGGTCGAGCTTCAGCGCGGCAAACAGATCGAGATAGAAATAGGCGAGGTCGTGGATGTTATCGAGCCAGTCCGGCGTGTCGGACTCGCCGAAGCCGGGATGCTCCGGCGCGATCACGTCGTATTTCGCCGCCAGCATCTGCAGGAACGGCAGCCACGCGGCGCCGCTGGCACCATGCAGATAAACGAGCGGATCGCCTGCGCCGCCGCGCATCAGCCGGATGCGGCAGTCCCTCACCGCGAACACCGACGTCGAAAACTCCGCCGCCATGCCCTAAGCTTGGTGGTTCCAAGGGCCAGCGTCAAGCACCCGCCGAGCCGTCATTCCGGGGCCGAGCGCAGCGAGGCGCCCGGAATCCATAATCCCGGCGTTTGCGGCTATGGATTCCGGGCTCGCCGCTACGCGGCGCCCCGGAATGACGATTTTATGTCACAGCCAAAAGCGATCAGAGAAATCCGTCGATCGCTACAGCGCGCCTTGCTTCCGAACAAATCCCCAAAGTTATCCCCAGCGCGCGCAGCTTGCGCCACCGCGCATGGTTTTTGTTGCAGCCCGCGCGCCGTGCGCTATCATCATTTTCAGATCGCTTGCGTTCGGTTCTGCC
>JASHPU010000105.1 GCA_030037885.1 Xanthobacteraceae bacterium
ACGCGCGCGGCTATTTTGGTGGTGACCGTGGCCGGCACGACCGTACCCGCCGCGGGCAGCGCGCCGTGAACGAGGCCAATGACACGGTGGCGCTCGATGACGCGGAGAAAAGTTTCCCAGTCGCGTACCTGCGCAGCAGCGGCGCGCACTGCCGCATCGCGCGCCGGCGCTGCCGGCCAGCGGCAGCAGGCGGTGCCGAGCAGAAATTCGGGCGCAAGCGTCTCGGGATTATCGATCATCGGCCGGGTCGGTCGCGCGGCACAGAGGTTTCTGCTCCATCCATGGCGCCGGATTGCTGACGCAAAAGCCCGCCAGTCAAGCTGCACCACGTTCGGTGATCAGCGGCATGATGGTGGGATCATAGCCGTATTGCCGCATCACCGCGCCGTGCGCGGCGACAATTCGCGCGATCTGTGCGGGCGTCAGCACGGCACGCCAGCCGTCGATCCGGCCCTCGCGGAAGAACGCCGCGGCGTGGCGCGGCCGCTCGACGAAGCCGGCTGCGCGTTCCTGTTCCTGCAGGCGGGAGAAGCTCGTGGCGGCGACGGCGGACGCGATCTTCTCCGGGTCGTGCGGCAGGCCGAGGAAGCGGGCGACGGCGGTGAACGCAGCGGCCGGATCGGCATGCATGTCCTCGTAGCGCACCAAGTGTACCGGAAACGGCGCCTCGAGCCACGATTGCACGTGGTCGCTCCAGCTCAACACGCGGTGCTGCAATTGCAGATCCAGGCGGTCTTCCGAGCGCGCGAGGCTCGCGTTGACATCCGCCATGCGCGCGATCGCGCCGTCGATGGTCCGTCCGGTGTGATGGGCGAACGATACCGCAACGGCGCGCGGATCGCGTACGACATAGATCGCGCCGCGGGTCACTTTGGTCGGAAACAACGGCTCACCGGCCGACGTCAGATGATAGCAGTCGTGCGCTTTGCAATAGAGCAACCGTTTCGCTTCCGCTGCCCAAATTTCATAGACGCGCGGCCGCAGGTTTGTTTGCTGCTCCGCTGAGAGGTCCGCGGCGGAGACGCCAAGCGTCTCGTCGAAAGCGGAGCGGCTGCTGGAAATTCCGCCCAGGAACGTCAGTTTATTGATATCGGCCGCCTCGCCCGAAACGAGGCTGGCGATGAAGACGCGCAGCCAGGTGTTGCCAGACTTCGGATACGAGGCGAGCCAAATGATGCCGCCCATTGTGGTCACGCTTCGATGGCGCCGAGCGCTAGTGTTGCTGCTTCATGAAGGCTCGGCACACCATGCGACGGCACCATGAGCCGCCACACCGTCACGCCCGTCGTCACGAGCCGCGTCAGGCCGGCAAAAATGTTGGGGCCGCGGTCCAGTGCGCTGGCGGGCCGGCGCATGTGCACCACGCGGTGCAGCGCGCCGGTGGCACGCGCGCCGCGCAGCCGCTCAATCGTCACCGCGCCGCTTTCGCGCCGCGACAGCAGGATGACTGCGGCGAGCCGGTGCCGCTCCTGGGTGGAGTGGATGCCACAATCGAGGACATATTTCTCCTTGTCGCGCACCGCGCGTTCCAACGCTCCGGTCTCGACCCCGAGGCGATCGAGCGCATCGCGCCACAGGCGCAGCCGACCGCAGCCGGCCAGCACGTCCGCCGTCGCGGGGTCGATGACACAAACGTCGTCGGCGATCACGGTATTGCCCTGTCCGGCCAGTACCGCGGCCAGAGTGGATTTGCCCACGGCCGAGGGACCGCACAGCGCGACGGCTTGCGTGCCGACCACGACTACGCTGCCATGTAGCGGCAACAGTCCGCGCTGGTGCCACAGCATCGCTTGCAAGGGGCCGCTGAGAATCGCGCTCGGGTCGGCGCCGGCCTCGGCATCGACCAGCACCTCGTCGCCGTTGCGAACCAGGATGCGGCCGGTGCCCGGCAGAGCGAGCAGATACTCGTTTGTGCCTTTGGTTTGAAAGACGGGGCCGACGTAGTCGGCGGCATCGAGGCGCGGCGGCACCGCGGCCTGCTTGACCACGATATCCGAGCGGACATGGCACGGTCCGTCCCACGGCGCCAGGGCCGGCAGGTGGAATTCGGATTCGAGCTTGAGCCCGTTGAAGTGATACGCCTGCGTCATGCCTCGCCCTATGCAGGCGCAAGAGTACGGAGGGCGGGCACACCCGCGCAAGTATGGTCTGCCCGGCGCCTGCGCGCGTCTTTAAGCATTGCCGCCCTCGACCCAGCGGATGAAGCGGCCGACATGGACGCCGCGGGCAAGAGCGCGCCGATACTCGCTCCTGCGCTTTTCGGCTTCGTTGGCGTCCTTCGGCCATTGCGCCACGAGTCGCTTGAGCCGCGGCAGGTCGAGCAGCCTCCTGGCCAAAGGCGACGCGTCAAGGCGGTCAATGTCGGCGGTGATTTCGCTTCGTCTTGTATCGAGCGTGCGAAACCATGTCGGCGTATTGGCGCCGCGCCTATGCTCAGCCAGGATCGCGGCCGGGAGGCGATCGGCCAACACGCGGCGAGCGAACGAGCGCGGAATGCCGTGGCGACGATACATCGGTTCGGGCACCGAAAGTGCGAATTCAAGGAGTCTGCGATCGCCATGTGGATCGCGTATCTCCAAGCCTGAAGTCTCCTCGGCC
>JASHPU010000002.1 GCA_030037885.1 Xanthobacteraceae bacterium
CACGATGGCGTTGACGCGCGAGCCGTCGGGCAGGCGGGCGTCGCAGATCGGCGAGGATTCGTCGACGCGGCGGCCGACCTGGCTGACGATGCGCTGGCAGATGTTGAGCAGCTGCTGATTGTCGCGGAAGCGGATGCCGGTCTTCTGAATCTTGCCGCTGACTTCGATGTACACCGTGCCGGAGCCGTTCACCATGATGTCGGCGATCTCGTCGCGCGCCAGCAGCGGCTCGAGCGGGCCGTAGCCGAGCACGTCGTTGCAGATGTCGTCGAGCAGGTCCTCCTGCTCGGAGATCGACATCACGATGTTCTTGATCGCGATGATCTCGTTGACGATGTCGCGGATTTCCTCGCGCGCCGAATCGGCGTCGAGCTTGGCCAATTGGGCGAGATCGATGGCCTCGATCAGCGCTCCGAAGATCGTGCCTTTGACCTCGTAATAGCTCTCCGAGCGCCGCGCATCGATGGCAGTCGGGACCGGCTGCGGCTTCGGGACGCCGCCGACATTGGGCTTGCCGGTCGGCGCGCCGATGATCGGCGCGCCGAGCCCTGCCGAGGGAAACGGCGTGCGCCCGACCTCGATCACGGCCGCGCCGGCGTCCCCTGACGCCGGCTTGGCGGCCGGCGGCGCCGGCGCTACCGGCGCTGGCGCGGCTGGCGGCCGTTGTTCGCCGCCGGCGGTCGGACTTCCGTTGGTTGGACGCTTACCAAACACGACGCAACTCCCTCGCGGCTTGCGCTTAGCGCAGCAGTTTTTCGATCAGCGGCGATAACAATCCCGCGCGCTGCTTCTTCGGCTCGGTCCGTCCGGTCAGCAACTGACCCAGCCCGCGGAACATTTCCGCGGTGCGGTGGCTCGACGAAATCTCGGCGATCATTTGCCCGTTATTGGCCGCCGCGCCGAACAGCGACGGCTCGAACGGAATGATCGCGACCGGATCGACCTCGAGCGCCTTGGCGAAGTCGGCGGCCTTGATTTCCGGCCGCTTTGGCACGCCGACCTGGTTGAGGCAGTACGCCGGGCGGTGATCGTTCGGCCGCGCCGCCTTGAGGAAGTCGTAAATGTTCTTGGCGTTGCGCAGATTGGCGAGATCGGGCGCGGCGACGATGAGGATGTCGTCGGCGGCGATCAGGCTCTGCTTGGTCCAACCGGCCCATTGGTGCGGCACGTCGAGGACGATGCAGGGCACGGTGGCGCGCAGCGAATCGAAGATGGCTTCGAAGGCGTCGGTGGCAAAATCGTAGACGCGGTCGAGCGTCGCCGGCGCCGCCAGCAGGCTCAGATGATCGGTGCACTTGGCGAGCAGGCGATCGACGAAGGCGGTGTCGACGCGGTCGGGCGAGAACACCGCCTCGGCGATGCCCTGCGGCGGATCCTGGTTGAAGTCGAGGCCGGCGGTGCCGAAGGCGAGATCGAGATCGGTGACGACGGCGTCGAGCGCCAGGTCGCGGGCGATGCTGAAGGCGATATTGTGCGCGACGGTCGAAGCGCCGACGCCGCCCTTGGCTCCGGTCACCGCGATGATGCGGCCGACCGGCTTGGCGTCCGGCGCCGAGAACAACCCGCACACCGAGCGCACGACGTGCAGCGCACCGACCGGCGAAATCAGATAATCGCTGACGCCGCGGCGCACCAGCTCGCGATACAGCATCACATCGTTGGTGCGGCCGATGACGACGACGCGGGTGCCGGGATCGCAGACCTCGGCGAGCTGATCGAGGCCGGCCAAAATATCGTCGCCGGGGTTTTCCGATTCCAGAATGATGACGTTGGGCGTCGGCGCGCTGCGATAGGCTTCGGCGGCGGCGGTGAGGCCGCCCATCTGGATGCGCAGGTGCGCCTTGGCCATGCGCCGGTCCTCGCCGGCGGCCTGCACGGCGGCGGCGGTGTCCACGGTCTCGCAGAACGCCTGCACCGAGACGCGCGGCGCCGGAGCGATCTGCTCGTCGCGGCCGACAATGTCGGCCGCGGCGGCTTCCTCGACTGTTGCTTCGCTGGCCTGTGGCATGGTGTGGCGGCGTCACTGCCCGATGTTGGAGATGCGTCCCGACGAGATGGTGCTGTTCTGGTAGGTCGTGCCGGTGCTCTGGCCGGCGCGGTAGTGTTCCAAGACCGTGGTGCGCCGCATGGTGTAGGCCGGCGTCTCGGCGCGCGGCTGCACCAGATCGGCCGGATTGGCGACCATGGCGGCAAGATTGCGCTGCGTGGCGCAGCCGTAATTCCACGGCGGCTGATTTTCGGTGTAGTCGCGATTGAGGCTCGGCCCGATGTCCTCGGGCCACAGCCCGCACGGCCCGGCTTGCGCCGCCATGCGCGGATAGCTGATACGCACCGGTGCCAGCGTGCGCGGCGTCACATGATAGCCGCGCACCACCATGCTTTGCGGCGGCACGCCGCTGGCGGCGAGGATCGACCTTATCTCCGCCAGCGCCGCGGCCGACGATCGCTCGTTCGCCGTACCGACCGGCAAGTCGATGATGACGCCGCCGGTCGCCTCGTCGCGCCACGATTGGGCGAAGCCAAGCAGTTCGGCGCGCTGCGCCGGCGTCAGCGAGCCGCGGTCGACACCGATGAACACCCGCAGCGTATGGTCCTTTTCGACGATCGAGATCGGATGGCGCAGGCGGTAGTCGTACGGCACGTCCGGCGCGCCGGTGATCGGCCGGTCGGTGTTGCAGCCGCAGACGAGCGCGGCGCCGCCAACCGCGAGCGCCGCCCGCAACAGCCATGCCGCGCGCGCCGCGCGGCCGGCGAGCTTGGTGCGGATGTGGTGCATCGATCGTCTCCTGCGGCGCGCGTCAATCGAGGATGAAGCCGTACTTGCCGTAATAGGCGTCCGGCGGCGGCTCGACCTTGCCGCCGACGCCGTAGATGCGGTTGAAGCGTCCGAGCAGAACCTGGGCCGGATCGCTCGGGTCGGCGAAGCCGTCGTCGGGCCGCGACAGATCCTTGTTGGCGACCGCGCGCACGATGTACGGCGTCACCAGGACCATCAGCTCGGTGCGTTGATTGATGTAGTCGTTGCTCTTGAACAGCGGCCCCAGGACCGGCAGCTCCATCAGCCCGGGAAAGCCGTTGATGTTGTGCCGCGTCGAGTCCTGGATCATGCCGGCCATGGCGAGCGAGCCGCCGGACGGCAGCTCGACGGTGGTGTCGGCGCGCCGGGTGCGGATCGAGGGGATGGTCGCGGTCGCCGTGGTGCCGGGTTCCGGGATCGTCAGCGAATTGTTGCTGGACAGGTCCGACACCTCGGTCATCACCTTGAGGCTGATGCGGCCGCCGCTGAGCACGACCGGCGTGAAATTGAGGCTGACGCCGAAATTCTTGAACGTGATCGCCGGCTGGCAGGTGATCGGCGCGCCCGGTGTCGATGAGGTCGACGAGCACGAATAGCCGTTGAGCACGGGAAACTCGCCGCCGGCGACGAAGGTCGCGGTCTCGCCCGAGATCGCGGTCAGGTTCGGCTCGGCCAGCATGTGGATGACGCCGGCCTGCTCCATGGCCTGCAGCGCGGCGCTGACGCTCTGAAAGCCGGCGGTGATGTTGGAGCCGCTCAGCGACTGGCCGAACGCCGAGAACGGGTTGGTGTTGTTGAAATTGACCACGGCGGTGCCGTAGCCGAGGCTGCCGGCAAGATTGATGCCGAGCTGCTTGATCAGGTCGCGCTCGACCTCGGCAACCGTGACTTTCAGCATGACCTGATCGCGGCCGCGCACCACGATGGCGTTGACGACCTTGGAGCCCGTTGCGGCGGTGATCGACGTGCCGTCGTTGAGCAGCCGCACCGCGATGTCGTAGGCCTGCTGCGCCTCGGCGTCGGTTGCGACCGTGCCGGAGAGGACGACGCCCTGGCCGATGCCTTCGACGGTGATGTCGCCGTCGGGTATCACCTGCCTGAGCGCGGCGCGGATGCCGTTGAGGTCGCGCTTGACCGCGATGTCGAAGCCGGCGATCTGCTTGCCGTCGCCGTCGAAGAAGAAGACGTTGGTCTGGCCGACGGCGATGCCGATGATGTAGGCGCGGCGCGCCGAGCGCACGACCGCGTTGGCGATCTTCGGATCGGCGACGAGAACGTCCTTGATGTCGCGCGGCAGATCGATGACCACCGACTTGCTGATGCCGAGCGACACCGCGCGCGATCCGAGGTCGCTCGCCGCGACGTGGATGACCTGGCTCGGCGTTTCGTCGAGCGGCAGTTCGGCGGCACGCGCGCCGCCATGGGCGATCATCCACGACGCCATCAAGCCGATGACGGCCGCGGCCGCGAATGCTTTGCCAGCTGCCATAATCGATCCCTCCGCGCGCATCAGCGGGCCACCGTCGTCATGCTTCGCACGCCGTAACGCACTATATGTATCGACGCCTTGTCTTCACGGGCTTTGCCGCCTTGCGGAAGCGACGACTGCGAGTCGACGAGGCCGCGCAGCGACAGCGACAGCGTGCCGATCTGATGCGCCGCCTCGAGCGTTTCCGCCTGTTGCGGCGTGAGCTCGACGGTCGCGGTCTTGCCGACGACGACCTTCCGGCCGTTCTTGTCCTCGACGGTCTGGTCGACCGCCAGCACCGGCACGTTGCGCAGGATGGTGTCGCTGACGATCTGCTCGGTGCCCGAGGCTTTTTCGGCGGCCTTGTCGTGGCGCGTCAGCAGAATGTCGACGTGGTCCTGGGGCAGGATGAAACCGCCGGCGCCGCTCTCCGGCGAAATCGACATGGCCACCGCGCGCATGCCCTTGGGCAGGGTCGCGGCCAGAAAACCCGAGCCTTTGGCGAACACCACCATGGGGTCGTAGATCGGCTGGCCGGCGGCCACCGGCACGCGCACGATGCTGCCGATGAATTGCTGGACCGCGTTCGGCCGCGCGGTCTTGGTGATGAAATTGCCGTTCGCCGCGGCCTTCGGCCAGATCTGCCAGCCGACGCTGGTGTCGCCGAGCACTTGGCCGCGATCGAGATCGGTCTTGGCGATCAGCACCTCGACGGTCTCGAGCTGCACCACCGGGGCCTTGGTCGGTTGCGGCGCCGGCTTGTGGCCGCCGCCCGCCAAATACGCCGCCACGCCGCCGGCAGCGACGGCAACACCGAGTACGACAAGACGCGCGGCTCTCATTACGCTTGACTTCCCAAATCACGCTGCGGCGCGGACGCCGCCTGCGCCGGATTCCAGCAGCTAAACGTCAAAGCATGGTTAATGAGGCGTATCTAAATCGCGTTAATTGCGCGTTACGCCGGTCGCGCCGCGGCCGCGCTCACAGGCCGAGCGCCGCCATCCATTCGGTATGCGGGTAGACCAACAGCGCCGCAGCCGCGAGCGCAATGCCGTACGGCACCCCGCCGCCGCTTTTATGCAGCCGCGCGATCCATTCGCGGCCGGCCAGCACTTGCGGCAGCGGCAGCATGCGGAACTGGATCAGGACGAGGGTCAGCGCGCCGCCGAAAATCGAGGCATAGAGCAGATAGTCGAGCAGATGCGCGAAGCCCAGCCACAGCGCCGTGGCCGCCGCCAGCTTGGCATCGCCGCCGCCGACCCAGCCGAAACTGAACAGGCCGAAACCGACGGCCAGCAGCGCGGCGCCGGCGCCGACATGCCAGCCGATGGCGGCCGGGCTCATCCCGGTCAGCACCGCGAGCGCAAGAAAGCCGCCGACCAGAACCAGCGAGACGCGGTTGGCGATCGTCATGGTCAACAGATCGCTCGAGGCGGCGAACGCCATGGTCGCCGGAAACAGCGTCAATCCGATCGCTTGCGTCAGCATGTCGGCTCGACCGATATACGACGGGGGTTGCGACAAGGTTAGCGGCAACACAAAAGGAAAAGGCCCCGGCAGCGGCCGGAGCCCTCTCGCAGCAACACAACAACGACGCTTACTTGAGGGCGGTGGAAACGCTTGTGAAGGTCGCCTTCAGGTTGGTGCCGAGGCCCTGCACGACGGCGATGATCGCAACCGAAATGCCGGCGGCGATGAGGCCGTATTCAATGGCCGTGGCGCCCGACTGATCCTTCACGAAACGCGAAACAAGGGTCTTCATGAGCTGGCTCCTTAGGTCCACACGTGGCTGTCTGAGCGTTGACCCAACGGCCTTCTCGGACCATTTGGATCATCGGCGACGCTAACAACAAAGAATTTCGACGCCGTTAAACCATTCGCATAAAGCCGGCGCTTTGCCGCCAAAAGCGGACGTAGTTAACACCGTATTTCGCCGCGCTACGGCTTGCCGGCTTGGCGCCGTGTCGTGAGCAAATCACCCGCGCCGATGCGTGCTGCGAATATGCTCCGCGTTTGTTAAATCGCCGTAAGCAATCGCGGCGACTTTCGATGCAATGCTGCACGCTGGTTTTTTGCTGCCGCGAATTTCATTGCACAGACCGGTTGGTACCGGGCGAAATGACTCCCTCGATAAAGCCTGTGGCACAACGGTTCGCCGCCGCGGCGATGCGCAACGCAGGGCCGGCCGTCTGTGCTAATTCCTTAAGCATTTGGCAGACATTTGCAGCCATTAGTTCGAGCTGGTTTGCCATATGCCGAAGGCGTGCGCCCGCAAACGCTTTTAGAAAAAAGCGGCGGCAAACAGGGAGCCCTTGCCATGGAACATGCGAGCAAAGAATCACCGCTATTGGCGCCTGCATTTGCCCACGCGCGAAAGCTGCTCGCGCGGTTCTGTTCGAGCAGGCGCGGCAACGTGGCGATCATCTGCGCGTTGTGCGCACTGCCGATGGTCAGCGCGGTGGGCTGCGTGGTCGATTATACGATGGCGTCGGTGATCAAAACCAAGCTGCAGGCCGCGGCCGACGCGGCGGCATTGGCAACGGTCTCCATCAACTCGCCCGTCATTAGCACGGCGACGGCCATGAGCGGCAGCGGCACCGTCACCAACGGCTCGACCACGGCGACCAACTACTTCAATGCAAACCTGACGACCGCGCCGGCCGACAGCGGATACACCAGCCTCGCAGCCTCGGCGACGGTCGCCAAGTCCGGACAAACGGTGACCGCAGCGGTGGCGTTCACGGCGTCCGTTCCGACGTATTTCATGGGCATCCTCGGCTACAAAGATATCGCGATTTCCGGCTCGTCGACGGCGAGCTACAGTCTGCCGACCTTCATCGATTTCTACCTCATGCTCGACGTGTCGGGCTCGATGAGCTTTCCCTCGACCACGGCCGAACAGCAAAGACTGATGGCTGTCAATCCCGACAACCTCGGCGAATATTCGGGCGGCTGCCAGTTCGCATGTCACTTCACCGCACAAGGTGCTTGCGGCACTGCAACGGAGGGACCGATCCCGGCCGTTGGCGCGAGCACCAATCCGTCGCCGGGCGGCTATTGCCAAGGCTTCATCATTTCGCGGCTGGGAACGACGCCGGTGTCCTTTACCAGCGGCACCAACAGCACCAACGGCAACGACGTCAATTGGAGCAACACGGCGGTTTCGACCTGCCCGAACCCGGGAACGACGTCCTGCATCCAGTTGCGCGCCGATGCGGTCGGCTACGCGGTCAACGCGCTTTTGGCGCAGGCCTCCAGCACCGAAAGCGGCGACGGAATATCGGACCAGTTCCGCGTCGGACTGTTTCCGTTCATCCAGAATCTCTGCAGCTCGAGCGCCGGCAGCAGCAATTCCTGCTCGGTCGGCCTCACCTCCAGCATCGGCGGCAGCACGATCACGACCTTCGCGGAGCAACTGGCAAACCTTTTGGATACCGGCCAGAACGCTACGCTCGGCTCGGGCGGCACGCATTTCGAGAATGCGCTGAGCAGCATGAACTCGCTGATCACCTCGGTCGGCACCGGCTCGAGCTCGTCAAACACCCTGCCCTATGTCTTCATCATTACCGACGGCTCGCAGGATTATCAGACCCAGTCGAACGGCAGCTGGGGCTCGCAGAACTGGACGTCGAATTCCACCGTCCCGTATCAGAATTCGGCGACCATCCTGCCGCCGAACACCGAGGACACCAACGACTATTGCCAAACCATGAAAAGTCGCGGGATCACCGTCGCCGTGCTGTACATTCCTTATGGCCAGATCGCGGATCCCAATTCCAGTTTCGCCGACAATGAAGACGGTTACGCCAACAACAACATCGCCAACATTCCCGCCGCCTTGCAAAATTGCGCGTCGCCGAACTTCTTCTACACCGCCAACACGCCGGCGGACATCACCAATGCACTGGTCACGATGTTCGAGCAGGCGGTCAGCACGGCGCACATCACCAACTAGCGAGGCTTCGCCTCAGACCGACGAGGCGTGTCGGGCTTCATCGCCATCGATGACCAGAATTTTTATTCAGCGATGCGGCTTGGCGGCTCCTTCTGCCCGCACGCGGGGAGAAGGTCGGGATGAGGGGGCGCCGCCGTCGACGCTGCGGCGAAGATTGTCTCCCAAACGCCTGCAATATTTTCCAGCACTTCGTTATTCCAGAAACCCAGGATGCGGTAGCGATGTTCGAGGAGTGGGGGCAGGGTTGAGTTTCGCCGCAATTGTCCAGCCAAACTGGTTTTCGTTGCGTTTGCGCCACGCGTGCGTCGAGGCCCCCTCATCCCGACCTTCTCCCCGCAGGCGGGGAGAAGGGGTTGCAAGCGGTGCGGCGGAGTTATTCTACCGCGCCGCGATGCCTTGTGCAGGGACGCTTGTAGCCCCAGACCCGACATCGCCAAAACTTGACACATTTACACCAATTCCGGCCAGTCAAGCGAAGCTAGAGTGCGTTCCGATTGGCTCGGATGTTGTGGCGTGCCGGCGCCGGCCACCGGGGTCGGAAACCAGCACCGACAACGCCAGCTGAAACATGAAAGAACCGCCGTCGCGATCGACGGCACTGTCTGATCGACAGAACGATCCGAGCAATCTTCCGGAAAGCGTATGATGCGCTGAAGCACTTTGCTTTCGCTTTCGCTTCGCGCGGTCGAGGCACTCGCCTTGCGCGTCAGCGGCTTGAACACCACACGAGTCCCGCTCGCGGCGTCACCGTCCGTTATTGCGGCAAAAGGCTCAATGGATGACGGCAGCCGTCGCCGGATGTCAGAAGCCCCACCTGAAGACTATTCACGACCACCAGTTAGTGCCCGTGGCCGCCGTGGTCGCCGCTGCCAGAGCCCGAGCCCGAGCCAGAACCTGAACCCGAGCCGGAGCCCGAACCAGACCCGGAGCCCGAACCAGAGCCCGAACCCGAGCCAGAGCCAGACCCGGAGCCCGAACCTGACGAGCTACTGGTCGGACAGGTGGTGACGCTTTGCGGGGGATACAGGACGCACGAGCTGCTTCGCGGGGTCACGTAAAGGCTGTCGCTCAGCGGGATCGACGCCGGAAAAACGTAACCGAACAGCGGCGTATAGGTGTAGCTCACCTGGGCGTAAATCAGAAAGCAGGGATACGCATTGCAGGTGGCAAAGCTGCCTGGAACGTTGACACTCGTGCCCTGTGTCAGCGCGGTGCCGTTGAGCGAATAGCTCCAGCTCACGGTCGCGTTCGTCGCGCTGTTGACCGAAATTTGCGAGATCGTCACCGCAGCCGACGAACTCGAATACGGCGAAAGCACCACGGCGGTCGCGCCGACGATCGACGTCATGTCGCTCGCCTGGATCGTCGTATACTGATTGGTGATGGCATCGAGCGTGTAGGTCGCGGTGCGCACCTTCATGTAGACGGCGATCGCCCTGCCGGCGTCGATCGAGCCCAGGAACAGGACGACCAGCACCGGCAGGATCATGGCGAACTCGATCGCCGCGACGCCGCGCGTCGATGCGGCAAAACGCCGATAGAGCTTGGCGGCTGCGGCCGTCATCAGTAGGGCTCCACCCGAAAGGCGGAAACGCCCATCATCTCGGTACTGCCGTTGCCGAGGCTCGACAGCACGTAGCCCAGCGGCCCGCTGACGATCGGCCACTGATAGATCAGCTGCACCACCATGACCTGGCCGGGCGTGCCGGGCACAAACGACCACGTGTTGGAGACCCCGCCCGTGCCGTTCGGGCCGTTGAAGGTCAGTGCCGGCTCGGACGCATTGGCGCTGCTGAAATCGGCGTAGCTCTGCACATTGACCATCAACGACTTGCAATTGAACAGCGCGCTGACCATCGGGCAGATATCGTTTTCCAGTTGCGTCAGCTGCTGCTCGGTCGTGGTCTCGTTATTCGCCGTAAAGCTGTTCTGCGCCTGGCCGGTCATGAACAGCCGGCCCGCTTCGCTGGCGGCGTTTTGCAGGACCTGCTGGGCGAACAAAAAGACGGTCACTTCCAGGATAGCGATCAGCGTCGCCAGGAACGGCGCGGCGATCAGGGCGAATTCGACGGCGGTCGCAGCCCGTCGCGCGCCGGCGAAACCGGAAATCCCGCGCGCGAAACTCCGAAAGTATTTTACGGAATTTCGAAACATGTCTGCCGCCCGCTCTTGAGCGCCTCCGCCAGCGGCATAAGCGAACCGCTGTAAATGCGGCCTAACATGCTCTTGAAATTTTAAATTATCCTTTTGCAATAGTTCGGAAACGCCGTTCGCGCGATTAAACCATCATTTACCCCGCTATTTCATTGGCCGCCGTGCTCGCGTTGGCGGCGTCGCATTCATCGCCCATTAATGGCGATATCCGATATCAAAGGCGCAATTGCGCTCTGCGCCGCAACTCGGCCTTTTGCTGGCACGGTGCGGTCGAGAGCGCGGCAGCTGAAAGTCGGCGGCGGGGATGATGCAGGAACTCATCGGTGTTATCGGTATGATCGGCGAAACATTCGTCAAGAATGTGCCGATCTCGATCGGCCTGGCAGCCGTTTTCACCGTGCTGACGTGGTTCTGGGCCTGCAATCCCGGCAAGCCGTGGTGGCGCAAGCGCGATCTCGTCACCGACCTTTGCTACTGGCTGTTCATTCCGGTCATCACCCGCTTCCTGCGCATCGGGCTGTTGATCGTCGCGGCGGCGCTCGTTTTCGGCATCACCACGGCTGACGGCCTGATCGCGTTCTACGAGAACGGCCATGGCCCGCTCGCCGCGTTGCCGCTCGCCGCGCAGGGCATCGTCTTTCTCATCGGCGAGGACATCATCCTGTACTGGACGCACCGCTGGTTTCACGGCAAGCGGTTCTGGAAGTATCACGCCGTGCACCATTCCTCCGAGCAATTGGAGTGGATCTCGGCGGCGCGTTTTCACCCGCTGAACCTGTTCCTCGGCAGCGTGCTCGCCGACGTGGTCATGCTGTTCGCCGGCATTTCGCCCAACGTCTTCGTGGTGCTCGGCCCGCTGACCGTCGCGCATTCCGCGTTCGTGCATGCCAATCTGGACTGGACGCTGGGCCCGTTCAAATACGTCATCGCCAGCCCGGTGTTCCACCGTTGGCATCACACCGCGGCCGAGCGCGGCGGCGAGAAGAATTTCGCCGCGACCTTTCCGGTGCTCGACGTGCTGTTCGGCACCTTCTACATGCCGGCCGGCGAGCTGCCTGACCGTTACGGCGTCGCCGAGCAGGGCTTTCCGCAGAGCTTCGGCGCCCAGCTCGCGCATCCGTTCACGCGCTGAGGGGCATTCGCCCGGTTAAGCGATCGTGAACGCCGCCGCGGCGAGCGCGGATTTGCGTTTCATTCACCAATTTGCCGTCAATTAGAGCGCGGGATGATTTTAGGTCGAGGTGCAGCGCTGGCACGGCATGCCCCCTCTCCCCGCAGGGGAGAGGGTTGGGGTGAGGGGGTTCGGAAGTTTCAGAAAAAGACTGCAGCATCCGAACCCCCTCACCCTTACCCGTCTCCACCCTACCCTCCCCCGCGAGCGGGGGAGGGTAGCGTGGGGACGACCTCTCCCCTCCGGGGAGAGGTGAAGCAAGCGCGGGTTCAACTCGAATCAAATCTAAAATCATCACGCTTAAGTCGGCGGACAAGCGGTTTCGGTGGTGGTATCCGCGTAGTGTATCGGAGAGTCCGATGTCCCATGTGTGCGTGCAAAGCCGGCCCGGCGCGGGCCGCGTCATCCGGCTTGCGGCTGCGCTTTGTCTGGTGTGCTTCAGCCTTCCGGCACGGGCCGGTGACGTCATCGACGTAAGGCTCGACAGCGCCCGGCTGGTGAAGCTTCCCGAGCGCGCCGCGACCGTGGTGATCGGCAACCCGCTGATCGCCGACCTCGCAATTCAGCCCGGCGGTCTCGCGGTGATCACCGCCAAAGGCTACGGCGCCACCAACGTCATTGTGCTCGACAAGGACGGCGCGGTGCTGGCCGAGCACACCCTATTGGTCGAGGGCCCGAGCGATCCGATCGTCGTCGTCTATCGCGGCGTGACGCGCGAAACCTATAGCTGCATGCCGGAGTGCCAGCCGCGGGTCACGTTGGGCGACGACGGCGATTACTTCACCAAGACCCTTGGCGAGGGCACCTCGCGCAGCAATCAGGCCATGGCGGCGGGCGGCAAGTAGCAGCGCCCGCTACGGCACCGGCAGCGCCGTGGTCGATTTGATCTTCTCCATGGCGAAGCGCGAGGTGACGTTGGTCAGCGGCACCGCGCCGATCAGGCGCTTGTAAAAGGCGTCGTAGCCGGCGATGTCCGGCACCACGACGCGCAGCATGTAATCGACGTCGCCGGCCATGCGGTAAAACTCCATCACTTCCGGCATGGCCCCCACCACCTTGGCGAAGCGGTCGAGCCAGTCCTGGGAATGGTCGCCGGTCTCGATGGAGACGAACACGGTGACGCCGAGCCCGATCTTGTCCTGGTCGACCAGCGCCACGCGCCTTTGTATGACCCCGTCGGCTTCGAGCCGCTGAATGCGCTTCCAGCACGGCGTCGACGAAAGGCCGACCCGCGAGCCGATTTCGGCGACGGACAGCGCGGCATTTTCCTGCAGAACGGCAAGGATTTTCCGATCAATCGCATCCATAGGAATAAACTTCCAATCACCCGACCCAAGGTCAGTTTATGAAGAAAGAAATTCTAAATCAAGCGACGTGCGCAGCCTACGAGGCCGTTATTTTGCCTTGCCTGAGCCGGCGGTACTCGCCCCGGTCAAAAAGCTCTCGACCTCCGCCCGCGTCGGCATGCCGGCGCCGCCGCCGAGCCGACTGCATTTGATGGCGGCGACGGCGGCACCGAAGCGCATCGCCGCGACTTCGCTTTTGCCTTCGGCGAGCGCCACGACGAAGCCGCCGTGAAAGGCGTCGCCGGCGGCGAGCGTATCGACGGCCTCGACCTTGAACACCGGCAGGCGCTGCGGCTTGCCGCGTTCCAGAAAGACGATGTCGTCGGGCCCGTTGCTGACGGCGAGAAACGCATCGGTGCGCTTGGCGATGCGCAACAAGCCTTCGGCGAGATCGGCGACGCCGGTGGTCTCGCGCAGGCACTCGGACGAAAAGATCAGATGCGTCGCGGTCGCGAACAGCGCATCATCCTCGACCGTCGGGCGATCGCCGTCGACCACGAGCGGCACGCCGCGGCGCCGCGCCGCAGCGCAAATCGGCGTGACGAAGGCCGGAAAGCGGTTGTCGGCGAGCACGATGTCGACGTTGCCGACCAACGCGTCCGCATCGGCCGGCGTCACCGCGGCAACGCGCTCGTCCCGATAGGTGACGATCATGCGGTCGCCGCGCGCATCGATGAAGATCGCCGACAGCGCCGTGGCCAAGCCCGGCACGCGCTGGCATGCGGTGCAATCGATGTGCTCGCGCCTGAGCGCCGCGAGCACGCGGTCGCCGTTGTCATCCCGGCCGGGCGGTCCGCCCATCGGTCCGGCGAGCGCGACGCGCGCGCCGAGCCGCGCCACCGCGACCGCGGCGTTGGCGGCGCAGCCGCCGTTGACGACAAAATAGCCGTCCGCCTGCACCTTGCCGTCGGGCTTGGGAAATTCCTGGACGCGAAACACCTCGTCGAGCACGATGATTCCCGCGCACAGCACGCGCGGGCCGCCGGCCGCCTCAGCGCAGGACATCGGCGCCTTCCTCGACGTAGCGGCGGATGATGTGGTGGGCGATGGCGTGCGGCAGCGTCGCGGTGAGGCCGGCCGGGTGCTTGCGCAACAGCATCAGCGCCAGTTCTTCGCGCTCGAACCAGCGCGCATCCTCAAGCTCGCCGTGATCGACGACGAGCTTATCGGACAATGCTTGCGCATAGCAGCCGATCATCAGCGACATCGGAAACGGCCACGGCTGCGAGGTGAAATAGGTGACGTGCCCGCAGGCGATGCCGACTTCCTCCAGCACTTCGCGGCGCACCGCCTCCTCGATGGTTTCGCCGGGTTCGGCAAAACCGGCCAGGCACGAAAACATGGTCGGCGCGAAATGTGGCGAGCGGCCGAGCACGCAGCGCTCGCCGGCGATGGGCAGCATGATCGCGACCGGATCGGTGCGCGGAAAATGCTCGAGCTTGCAGGCCGGACAGTCGCGCCGCCAGCCGGCCTGCACCGGCGCGCTCCGCGCTCCGCAATTCGGGCAGAAGCGATGGCGGGCGTGCCAGCCGAGCACCGCCTTGGCTTCGGCGAGCGGCGGCAGATGCTCGGCCGCGACCAGATTGTGAGTTGCGATGCTGCGCAGGTCGGTGAGCTTAAGGTCACCGCGCGTTTTCAAGGGCTCGAGCGGCGCCGGATCAAGGCCGATGCCAAAACGCGGCGCGCCGTCCATCAAACCGAGGAACACCGTCTCGCTCACCCAGGGGAAGGCCTGCGCCTCGCCGGCCGAGAACAGCGGATCGAGCGCCTCGCCCGACTTTTTCACCACGACGCGTTCGCCGCCGATCAGATAAAAGCCGGCGCGGCGGTCGGCGAAAAACTTGCTGATCGCGGCTACATCGCCGCGTAGCGCGGCGGCGCGGTCCATGCGGCTCGCGGTATAGCCGAGATACGGCGGCACGCCGAGATCGGGACGAGAGGCCACGCGATTAAACGCCGTCATTCCGGATCGCCGCGCAGCGGCGAGTCCGGAATCCATAACCCCGAACGGACGAGATTTTTAGGACACGTGCCATTATCCGACCCACTGTGGTTATGGTTTCCGGGCTCCTGAGATTCCGTCATTCCGGATCGCCGCACAGCGGCGAGTCCGGAATCCATAACCACGAATGGACGAGATTTTAAGGACACCTGCCATTATCCGACCCACTTGTGGTTATGGTTTCCGGGCTCCTCGCTTCGCTCGGCCCCGGAATGACGAAACCCGGAATGACGAAACCCGGAATGACGAAAGCCTCACTCGGCCGCTTCGCGCAAGGGCCGCGGGTAGAACGCATCGTAGAGTTCCGGCCGCTGCCATTGCGGGCCGAGCACGCCCTGCTTGGCGGCAAAATTTTGCGACGCGCCGACCTGGTCGCGGCCGGCGCGCATGGCGCGCAGGCGCTCGAGGTCGACGTCGACCACGCTCAAGCCCGGCGCCGTGCTTTCGAACACAATCTCCTCCGGCGCCGCCACCATGGCGAGACCGCGCTCGCCGTGCTTGAACAGATTCTGCGTGGTGACGACCACGGCGAGGTTCTCGATGGCACGCGCCCAGATCAGCGTCCGCCACGTCGCCCACAGGCGGCTTTTGTCGGTGCCCGCTGGCATGAAGATCAGCTCGGCGCCGCGCAGCGCCAGCGCGCGGGTCACTTCGGGCATGTACACTTCGCTGCACATGGCGAGCCCGACCTTGCCGTGCGCGGTGTCGAACACCGGAAAGTCGTTGGCGGCGACGTACTGGAACTCCCAGTCGTTGCCGCCGGTATAGATCCACGGCCCGTTCGGATGGGTGCGACGGTAGCGCGCCGGGGCGCGGCCGTCCGGATAGGTCATGACGATGAGGTTATGCGCGGTCGCGGCCTTGCGGTCGAGCGGCTCGATGGTGCCGAACACCACGTGCAGGCCGTGCGTCGCCGCCGCCACGGCCATGGCGGGAACCGGATCGAACGTCGCCGGCATGCGCCAGGGGCCCGGATAGGTTTCGGGAAAGCAGACGAAATCGGCGCCGTCATGGGCGGCGTGCTCGATGGCGCGCAGCGCATCGGGGATATTGCGCTCGGCCGCGGCGGCCGGATGCGAAATCGGCTGCACGACGGCGATGCGGAAGGCCATGGCTATGCTCCTCGCCTCCAACCCTCGGCGGATTGAAGCCGCGCCCCGCCGCAAGGTCAAGGCAAAGCCGGAGCCCCGCCGCGGCGCCGCCATGAACGTGACGCGCGGCAACGCAACGCGCTAGGCTTGAGCCATCGGCCAAGAGGAGGAAGACGCATGGCACGGGCGCCGCGTATTGCCATTGTGGGCGGCGGCATCGGCGGGCTGGCCGCGGCGCTGGCGCTGGAACGGCGCGGCGCCGAGGTGATCGTCGCCGAGCAGTCGGCGGCGCTCAGCGAGATCGGCGCTGGGCTCAACCTGACGCCCAACGCCGTGAAGGCGTTGCGCGCGCTCGGCGTCGAGGATGCGGTCAACGCCATCGCCTCCGGCTCGGAGTTTCTGAACATCCGTTCCTGGAAAAGCGGCCGCTACATTTCGCGCATGCGCCGCGGCGATTTTCGCCAACGATTCGGCGCGCCGAACCTGTCGGTGCACCGCGCCGATCTGCTGGACGTGCTGGCCGGCGCGTTGCGGACGACGCAAATCCGGCTTGGCCTGCGCGCGACCGCAGTCGAGCCAGGCGAACGCGGCGCCGCGGCGCAATTCGCCGACGGCACGACGATCGAAGCCGATATCGTGATTGGCGCCGACGGCATTCATTCGGTGGTGCGCACGTCTTTGTTCGGCGCCGACGTGCCGCGTTTTACCGGCTGCATCTGCTGGCGCGGCATGGCGGAGGTCTCGGCCGTGCCGCGCGACATCGACGTGACCGACGGCGCGCTGTGGATGGGGCCGCACGGCCATGTCGTGCATTACCGCGTGCGCCGCGGCGAGCTCCTCAACATCGTGGCGCATTGCGACAGCGATACCTGGACCGAAGAATCGTGGACGCAACGCTGCGACGTGTCCGAAGTGATGGCCAGCTATGCGCGCTGGCATCCGGCGCTGACCCGGCTCTATCCGTGCAGCACGCGCTGGTACAAATGGGCGCTATACGACCGCGATCCGCCGATGCGCTGGAGCCGCGGCCGGGCGACGCTCCTTGGCGATTGCGCGCACGCCATGCTGCCCTATCTCGGCCAGGGCGCGGCGATGGCGCTCGAAGACGCCTGCGTGCTCGCCGCCATGGTGGCCCGCCACGGCGACGACCTCTCACAGGCGCTCACCGCCTACGAGCAAATCCGCGCGCCGCGCGCCCGCGCCGCGGTGCTGGGCTCGCGCGAGCGCGCCCGCGAAAACCACCTCGCCTCGCCCTGGAAGCGGCTTGCGCGCGACGTGAAATTCGCGCTGCGCCAGCGCTTCGGCGGCAGCGGCAGGAAACGCGACAATACCGCGTTCCAGGTCGGCTGGCTGTACGAATACGACGTGGCGAAAGAGGCGGGGTGAACGTTCTTATCCTTCCCCGTGAAAGCGGGGAAGGGGGACCATCTTGCGAAGCAAGATGGTGGAAGGGGTGCCGGACTCGTCGCTTGCTTCTTCGCCTGAGATAACCCTCACCGCCGTGCGCCCCCTCCACCACGCTTCGCGTGGTCCCCCTCTCCCGCAAGCAAGCTTGCGAGGGAGGAAAAGTGGTGCCTCAGTAATTGTCCATGCGCCAGGCGTTGGGGTGGCGCACCTTGATATTGGCGGTTTCGGCGACCGAGCGCGCGCCGACGTGCAGGAGCTCGGTCTTGATCTCGTCGAAGAACAGATCCGCCACGTGCGACGCACCGGCTTCGCCGAGCGCGCCGAGCGCATAGGCGAAAGCGCGCCCGGTGAAACAGAACTTGGCGCCGAGCGCGAGCGCGCGAATGACGTCGAGCCCGCCGCGGATGCCGCTATCGATCATCACAGTGGCGCGCGACCCGACCGCTGTGACGATCGCCGGCAGCACGTCGACCGACGCCGGCGCGCCGTCGAAATGCCGGCCGCCGTGGTTCGACACCCAGATGCCGTCGGCGCCCAGCGCCACCGCGCGCTCGGCGTCCTGCGGATGCAAAATGCCCTTGACCACGAACGGCCGCTTCCAGCGGTCGCGCAGGCGTTTGAGTTCCTCCCAGGTGTGGCTGCCGCCGGAGCGTAGCTGCATCACTTCGGCGGTCGCGTTCTGGTTCGCCTTCGCGGCATACGGCACCAGGTTCGCGGTGATCGGCATGCCGTTGCGCAGAAGCTGCATGGTCCAGGCCGGCGCGGTCAGCACCTGCCACGTGGTCCACGGGTTGATCGGGAACGGCACCCGGCAGCCGTTGCGGATGTCGCGCGGGCGCTTCGACTTGCCGGCTGAGTCGACGGTCGGCACCAGCACGTGCGCGCCGGCCTCGTCGGCGCGGCGAAGGAGATCGAACGTGATGGCGTGGTCGTTGCCGGCAAAGCGGTAGAGCTGGAACCAGAACACGTCCGGCGCGATCGCGGCGATGTCCTCGATCGAGGCATTGCCGGGCGTCGCCAGCACATAGGGGATGCGCCGGCGCTGCGCCTCCGCCGCGAACAGTTTTTCCGCCCCCGGCCACATCAGGCCGGCCGAACCCATCGGCGCGACGCCGATCGGCGCCGCGTAGGTGCGGCCGAACAATGCGGTGTCGGTCGTCACCTTGCCGTCGATGCAGTAGTGCGGCAAAAGCTCGATCGCCTGGAACGCCGACATATTGCGCGCGACGCAATGTTCCTCATTGGCGCCGCCATCGACGAAATCAAAGCCGAACCGCGGCACCCGCGCCCGTGCGCGGGCGCGCAAATCACCGATGGTCGGAAACCGCTGCCGCAGCCGCGCCGCCGCGCCGTTTTTTTCCGCCCTTTCAGCCGGACCTCGCTCGACCATCGTTGCCTCCCCGTAAAACCTGTAGCCTGGGTTGAGCGCAGCGAAACCCAGGACCAGCCTATCATACGCAATCCGGCTGGTTGATTCCTCGTCATTCCGGATCGCCGCGACCCGCCTTCGCTCGCTCGGCGAGCTACGGCGGATTTGAGTCCGCCGAAGCGCGGAGCGCGTAGGCGGAAGCGGCGAGTCCGGAATCCATAAGCCCTGCGCTGGGGTTATGGATTCCGGGCTCCTCGCGGAGCTCGTCATCGGGCCGGGCGGGGGTCCCCATCGCGCAAGCGCGATGGGGGTGCCCCACTTCGGGCCGGACCCGTTGGCTCGGCCCCGGAATGACGAACATTGTCCGAAATCCGGGATATGATTCATCCGGACCACTTGCTTAAGCAGCCGAGACGGGGGACTCCATGCAGGTCATCGATCTCAATCGCCAGCCGAAGGAGGTATGGCGGCCTGGCGTCATGACCCAGATGGTCGTCTCGGCCGTCAACGGCGCGACCCAGCTTTGCGTGTTCGAGCAATGGTGCGAGCCGGGCCACGGCGCTCCCACCCATCTGCACGCGGTCGAGGAAATTTTACGCGTGTTCGAAGGCCGGGCCGAGGTGTGGATCGGCGAAACGCATGTCACGCTCACCCCCGGCCAGCTCGTCGTCGTCCCGGCCGGGAGGAAGCACGGCTTCGCCAACAGCGGCAACACCACGCTGCGCATCCAAGGCTTGATGAGATAAGCTCAAGTTCGTTTGATGTTCCGATGAGATCTTCAATGACATGCCAAGCGGTAGCTATCTGTGCAAATTGCCGACCGCTTTGTTCGTTCGCAAGACTGACCAAGAATCCCGTTCCCGCAGAATCCTCGGCGATAATGCGAAACACGCAACGCGATCTATGACGTCAGGCCAACGCAATTCCGGCCAGGGCACGTCCCGCTGCGAAGACATCCAACTCTCCCGCTACTTGTGGATTATCGGCAAATTATCACGCCTGTTGGGACAGCAGCTCCGGCCCGAATAAAGCGGGATTCAATCGGGATTTCTCGCAGGCAAGCGTCAAGCGCTTACGCCTAGAAATCAAACGTAGGCGATTTAGCTGCCGAACTGACCTTTGCCCAGAGACCATGAGCGAGGTCATGCCGCGCCAGGAGTATAAGCCAATACAAGCGCTGGCCCTGATCACCGCGGATAAGTTCCCAGTGCTTTGCCTGTGGAAGCCCAAGCGCGGTCACTTTGGTAGACCAATACTTGAGGATCGCAGCACGAAACGCCGCCTTGGTCATGTCGGTGCTCACCTTAGTTCGCCAATCGGGAGCGAACTTGTCGAACTGATCGTAGTCTTCGTCAGCGTAACGGGCTGCGTTGCGTTGGAGATCAGACACACTGACATGCGCTATCACGTCAATATGCTTGAGCCTCGCAAGTCCTTCGAATAAGTCGAACGACAACGCGCCCAAATTGTACGGATCGAGAAGAGCGAGATGCAGTCCGTTCTTGTCCAGACTCTGGATAATCTTCGGTATCGCTTCGCTTGCGGGCCCAGAAACGGGCTGAACAGGCGCCCTTAGTGCTGTTAAACGCTTTGTCGCAGCGGCAAGAAGCTCTTGGTCGCCATCAGAGATGTTGATCGACGTAAACCGCCCCGGGGATTGAAGGGCTCTCTTGAACGAGGCAACCGGACTGCCATCAATGAAGGTCGTTGTGCCCCGGATCTTTGCGCGGCCTGACCCGCAAAACGGATCGATGTAAGCAGCGCCTGTACCCAAATATTTTTTGCGAGCACCGCCTGATGCGTACACGTAATCGGTAACGAGCTTGAGTTTTTCGACCGCCCAGGATCCAACCTTCTCGACGATCAGCCCGTCGTCACCCGGCGTATATTGTTCTGGGTCCCTCTGAGCCATCTTCGGCGCCTCCCCGCCGCGAAACCGTCTTCAAAATTGAGGGCGGCTTGTCGATTGGAAACTCACGCCACAAAGTGCCATCAAGTTTGGCGCCACCCTTCCCGTTCTCGGGTGAATCGACCTTCATGGCCTGCTGTTCGGTCAGTCCTTCCTCAACTACACAGGGGTTATTCCTGTACGTGCCCCACTGTTTCAAGAAGGGCGCGGCTCCGAGTCGGAGGCATTCGGCGATCGCATCGCGAGCCCATTGCGGATCGGTCGGACGAATGAGGTCCGACCGCACACCGCTCTCTCCGCCGATAATGACCCAGTCGGGAAATCGGCCATCGATGTCCAGCCGCCCAAGCGGGCCGATAGCGGGCTCATAACTCACGAAATGAACTGCAGCTGGCACTTTGAGCAAAAACGAGACTCTCTGCTTATAGGCGCTCGCGTCCTCCGCTGTAGTCCCGAGCCAGACGTTGGGATATCCTTGGCCCCAATCAGCCGGCAGCATCTTACGGATATTTTGCGGCCTCTTGCTCAAGAGCTGCCAATCCAACTGGTCGCACTTACGAATCAGATTGAACAGATCGGTACGCCAGGCAGGGTCCACTTGGTTATCGAACACGTCCGCTAAGGAGGCACAGAACACGCGCTGCCGCCGGCCGTGCTCGGTTTGAAACAATCGCGCTCGGCTATTCCAAAATAATGGGCTGCGCCAGTACGCTTCCGTGGTGCGGCGACGGGGATGATTACCCCATTCGACTTGACCACTCCGCTTCGCCCATTTCTCTGCGTAACAGAAATCACACGCCGACGGCACGCCTCTCGCGCGAGCAACTTTCGTGCAGCCGACCCACGGGTTGAAGGTCGAATCGGTCCACTCAATCTTCGATCGGCTACCCATGCATTCCACCCTTCCCGCCGCGCAAAACGCTTACTGACCGGGGGAGATTATCCTACATTCTATTAAAAGAACGAAAAGAGAACAAGATACTTTTAGACAGCGACAAGCCGCGACAGCGCAAGGTCGCACACGAAAACCGTGTCGGCGCACAATTGCGGGTGCAGGGACCAGCCGGTTTCGGACATGTCGACCTCTCGCATCGCACGCGAAACCTGTAGGGCGGGCAAAGGCGCGAAGCGCCGTGCCCACGCGACCGCGTGGGCTTCGCTTCGCTTCGCTCAGCCCGCCCTACGATGCACTGTTGGGAATCATATCGCGAGTGAGCGTCGATGCTGAGCGTCGATGACGAAAACGAAGATAAAAAAACGCCGTAGAATCAAGGCCGTTTTGCTCCTGATGGAAAAATCTTGACAACGTCGGCGCGGCCACTAGAAGGCGGCGCCGCTCGTTCCTGAGGGATGCCTGTCGCGAGGGTGCTCCTTTGGGCGGAGCGAGTGCGGTTCCTGCGGGCGGAGCGACACACTCCGCTCCCGGGCGGTCCGGGTATCGACCCCCTCGACACTATGGTCGGGGTGCCAGGTGCTTGGCTTAGGCGCGAGCGATGGCCGGGTAACGCCCGGCCCTCTGGTTCGCGTGACGCGCGGCCTGGACCGATTCGCGTGCAGCCTTAAAGCCGCGCGAGGAAAGCCGCGGTGGAGCGCCGAGAGGCGAGCGCGCCCGAAGCGCATTGCGGCGGTAACGCCGCGACGCGTGGCGCGCGCTGCGCCCGGAGCATCGGCAGGCGGTAACGTCTGCGGGTGTGGCGCGGCTCCGTGGACTACGCGCCTGTCGGCGCTCCGCCTCCCTCCTTTATTTGCTCGGGAGGCAACGCTTTCGTGCCGTGCCGCAGACCTCGGATGCAAAAAACCGCATCGCGAGAATGATGCCGCTTACCTTGTTCACCTCATCCTGAGGTGCGAGCGAAGCGAGCCTCGAAGGATGCAGGCCGAGGCGCACCCGAAATCGGGCTCGCCCGATTTCGCCAGGCTTATCGACCAGATCGGCTATTAGCCGATCTGGATCGCCTGCATCCTTCGCGGCTCGGCGCCTTTGGCGCCGAGCACCTCAGGATGAGGTCATTGGATGGAGAACCGACATATATCCCTTGCCCAACGAACCTGACACATTCCGGCCCAGCACCTGACCGAAGGAGATACCGCCATGGCAGCCCGCATCCGCCACATCGCGCTTTGCGTCAACGACATCGAGGCCAGCGCCGATTTCTACGAGAAGGCGTTCGGGCTCAAGCGCACGCCGATCCGCGAGGGCAAGACCGCCTGGAACTGCTACATGAGCGACGGCGAGGTCAATCTCGCGCTGCTGCAATACAAGAGCGACGTCGGCTCCGGCGTGCCCAAGGGCTTCGTCGGCATCCACCATTTCGGCTTCCAGTGCGACGACCTGCCGGCGCAGCAGCAGAAGGTCGAAGCGGCCGGGGCTGAGTTCTTCTACGATCTCGGCGAGCCCGAGGACGACGGCTTCGAGCGCAAGTTCAAGGACCCGAACGGCATCGTCTTCGATCTCAACTGGAAGGGCTGGCAACTCACCCGCGGCAAGATCAAGAACGCCGTCGGCGGCCTGCGGCCGGCCAAAGTCGCGGCAGCGCGAAAAAAGGGCGCGGCAGTGCGAAAAAAGCGCGCGGCAGCGCGAAAAAAGCCAGCGCCGGCGCGAAAAAAGATCGCGGCCGCGCGCAAGAAGGTCAGCAAGCGCAGCGCGGTTCGAGCGCAGCGCAATCCGGGTTCTCGCGCGCGGGGATAGTTGAAACTTGTGGCGAGCTGCACTCTGCGCCGCTCGTCGCCGCGAAAGTGGGGACCCAGAGCTGGATTCCCGCTTGCGCGGGAATGAGCGGAGGGTGGGACACCTCAAGCTCTGTCCGATTGGTTTACGGGTCGTGTCGGGCGAACTTGCTCGCTTGCTTTCACCGCCTGCCCGGCCGATATAGGCCGTGGGAGGTTGGCGGTGGACGAGCCACTCGCCAACCGGGTCAGGTCCGGAAGGAAGCAGCCCTAACGAGCGCGGTTCGGGTCGCTCGTCAGCCTCCCACCTCCCGCCCCATGTAGCCCGGATGAGCGAAGCGACATCCGGGGCCGATAGAGAGGCCTATTCGCCGCTCCCGGGTATCGCTTCGCTCACCCGGGCTACGTTTTCACGGGTTTCGCTGCGCTCGACCCAGGCACAATCATCGCGACATGACCGACGCCGCACCATCCGCACATTATCGCGTCCTGGCGCGCAAATACCGGCCGGCGACGTTTGCCGACCTGATCGGCCAGGACGCCATAGTGCGCACCATCTCGAACGCGTTCGAGTCCGGCCGCATTCCGCACGCCTGGATTCTCACCGGCGTGCGCGGCGTCGGCAAGACCACGACGGCGCGCATCCTGGCGCGCGCGCTCAATTACGAGCTGCCGGACGGCTCGATCACCGCCCCGACGGTCAACATGCCGGTCGTCGGCGTGCATTGCCAGGCGATCATGGAAAGCCGGCATCTCGACGTCATCGAGATGGACGCCGCCTCGCACAACAGCGTCGAGGACGTGCGCACGCTCAACGACGCGGTCCGCTACGCGCCGGTGTCGGCGCGCTACAAGGTCTACATCCTCGACGAAGTGCACATGCTGTCGCCGCAGGCCTTCAACGCGCTGCTCAAGACACTGGAAGAGCCGCCGCCGCACGCCAAGTTCGCGTTCGCCACCACGGAAATCCGCAAGGTGCCGATCACCGTGCTGTCGCGCTGCCAACGCTTCGATCTGCGCCGGGTCGACGCCGCGCTGCTGGTCAAGCATTTGCAAGGGATCGCCGTGAAGGAAAACATCGCCGCAGAGCCGGAAGCGCTGGCGCTGCTCGCGCGCGCCGCCGAAGGTTCGGTGCGCGATTGCCTGTCGCTGTTCGACCAGGCCATCGCGCATGCCGGCGGAGCCGGCAACCAAACAAATTCCGCCGGGCCGGTGCGCACCGAGGACGTGCGCGGCATGCTCGGCCTTGCCGACCGCAACCGCGTGATCGACCTGTTCGAAGCGTTGATGCGCGCCGACGTCGCGCGCGCGCTCACCGAGCTGCGCGACCAGTACGACACCGGCGCCGAGCCCGCCATGGTGCTCGGCGATCTCGCCGAGTTCACCCATTTCGTCACCCGGCTGAAAATCGTACCGGCGCTCGCCGACGACGTGTCGCTCACCGAAGCCGAGCGCAGCCGCGGCCGCGGTTTTGCGCAAAAGCTGTCGATGCGGGTGCTGGCGCGCACCTGGCAGATGCTGCTCAAGGGTATCGCCGAGGTCGAGGTTGCCGGCCGGCCGCTGGCCGCCGCCGAGATGGTTTTGGTCCGTATCGCCTATGCGGCCGATTTGCCGACGCCGGATGAGGTCGTGCGCTC
>JASHPU010000106.1 GCA_030037885.1 Xanthobacteraceae bacterium
CGATGACGTCCTTCACGCCGACCGGAACGCCGTGCAGCGGGCCGCGCCGCGAACCGCGATCGAGCGCCCGTGCCTGGGCAAGCGCCAGTTCCGGGTCAAGATTGACGAAAGCTTTGACGACGCCGTCGCGCGCGGTAATGCGCGCCAGGCAATCGCGCGCCACCGCTTCGCACGTCGTCTCGCCCGCGGCGATCTTGTCCGCGATCTCGACCGCGGACAGTTCATTGAGCGGGCGTTTGACCTTGGCGTCCATTGTCAGTTCTTGCCGGCGCGGCCTGCCGACGTGCCGGCGATCTTGCCGAACACAGTGCCCGACATCAGGCCCGAGCCGCCCGGATAGTTGAAGTAGAACAGGCCGCCGACCAGCTCGCCCGCGGCATACAGGCCGCCGATCGGCCGGTAGTCGGTGTTGAGCACTTCGCCGTCGGTATTGATGCGCAAGCCGCCGAACGTGAAGGTAACGCCGCAAGTCACGGCGTAGCCCTCGAACGGCGGCGTATCGATGGTGTTCGCCCAGTTACTCTTGTTGACGGCGAGCCCGACCGTGCAGCGGCCGTCCTTGATGTTCGGATTGAACGGCACGTCGGTCTTCACCGCGGCATTATATTCCTTGATCGTTTTCAGGAACTCGGCCGCATTCACGCCTTCGAGCTTCTTGGCGAATTCCTCGATGGTGTTGGCGGTGACCTTGGTGATCTGGCGGATGCGATATTCGTCGCGTTGCAGGTGCTTAGTCTTCTGATCGAAAATTTGCCAGGCGAACTGCCCGGGTTGTTCCAGCACCACGCGGCCGTATTTGGCGTAAGTGTAATTGCGGAAATCGGCGCCTTCGTCGACGAAGCGCTTGCCGGCGGCGTTGATCAGGATGCAGAACGGATAGGAGTGCTTCTGGAACTGATCGCCGACGGCGAGGTCGCCGAACTCGGGCGCGTTCATTTCCCATTGCACGGCGTGGCAGCCCGACCAGTTGCCGCGCGGCGCCGCGCCGACGTCGAGCGCCATGCGGATGCCGTCGCCGGTGTTGAAGCGCGAGCCGCGCACCTTGGCGAGGTCCCAGCCCGGTCCGAGATAGCGCGTGCGCCATTCCGGATTGGCCTCGAAGCCGCCGCAGGCGAGCACCACGGATTTGCCGCGCAGCTCGCGCACTTCGCCGTTCTGTCGCACGCGCACGCCCTCGACGCGGTTGCCGTCGAACAACAGATCGAGGCCGCGGCTCGCGTAGCGGATTTCGATGCCGCGTTTTTTCGCGGCCGCGGTGAGCATGGCGATCAGTCCCGGCCCGCCGCCGACCGATTCCACCGTGAGCCCGCCCCAGAATTTGAACCTGCCTTCGATCTTGAACGCCTGCCGGCCGTAGATCGGAATGAGCCGCACGCCCTTCTTGCGCATCCAGTTGAGCGAGGAAAAGCTTTTGGTGACGAGAAGCTCGACGAGGTCGGGATCGGCGCGGTTTTGCGTGACGCGCGCCATGTCGTCGAAGAATTGGTCGGCCGTATAAGTGCCGAAGTCGGTGGTTTCGATTTCGGCCGGCGTGAGATCGGGCACCAGCGTCTTGATGTCGTCGACGCCGTTATAGACGACGCGGATCGAGCCGGCGGTGAAGCGGCTGTTGCCGCCGGATTCGTCTTCGGGCGCCGCTTCGCACATCAGCACCTTGGCGCCGTTCTCCTGCGCCGCCAGCGCCGCACAGAACGCCGCATTGCCGGCGCCGACCACGATCACATCCGCAACTTCATTCGGCATTTTGTTTCTTCTCACTCTCACCTTCTCTCCCCCCTGCGCGGGAGGGGAAAATCACTCCGCCGCGACGGCGACGCCGCCGTGCGCCTTCGACCAGCCGGCCGGATCCTTCATGAACTTTTCCAATTCCTTGAGCTTGCCCTTGTCGAATTTGCCGCTCTGCTTGGCCACTTCCAGCACGTCCCACCAGCTGGCGAGCGCGTGCAAGGTGACGCCAAGATCGCCGAGGATCTTTTTAGCCTCCGGAAAGATGTCGTAGAAGAAGAACACGAAGACGTGGTCGACGATGGCGCCGGCGCCGCGCAGCGCGCGGCAGAAATTGACCTTGCTGCGGCCGTCGGTGGTCATGTCCTCGACCAAGAGCACGCGGTCGCCGTCTTCGATGTGGCCTTCGATCTGGGCATTGCGGCCAAATCCTTTCGGCTTCTTGCGCACGTATTGCATCGGCAGCATCAGCCGGTCGGCCATCCAGGCGGCGAACGGAATGCCGGCGGTCTCGCCGCCGGCGACCGCGTCGAACTGCTCAAAGCCGACGTCGCGCAACACCGTGGCGACGCCGAAATCGACCAGCGTCTGGCGTACGCGCGGAAACGAGATCAGCCGCCGGCAATCGGTATAGACCGGGCTCGCCCAGCCCGAGGTGTAGATGAACGGCTTGTCGGTCATGAAGCGTACCGCATCCACCTCAAGCAGCATCTTCGCCGTCAGCTCGGCCATCACCGCTTTGTCCGCGAAGGCTGTCATTGGCTTTCTTCCTTGGCGCTGGCATCGCCGGTGCCTGACCGGACGATCCAGCAATCTTAACGCCGGCAGTGGCAGCGAGGGCAGCTCCCGCCGCAAAAGTCGCGGCACTCTAGCCATCCGATGTACCAAAATCAAAATTTTCTCCAATTTCTGTACAGCGGATTGGTAAGATTGCGTCGCGGAGGCGAACTTGGCGAAGCAGCATTTGGCGAAGCAGGGTTTGGCGAAGCAGCGCTTGGCGAAGCACACAGCAGACGAATTTCGCGGCCTCGTCGCCGATGCCATGAGCCACTTTCAAGCGGGGCGGCTGGTGGCGGCCGAGCGGGCCTATCGGGCGGCGTTGGCGATCGTGCCCGCCGATGCCGCAGTGACGCACAACCTCGGCGTGGCCATCGCGGCGCAGGGCCGTCACTGCGAGGCGATCGGCTGTTTCGAAGACGCGCTCAAAGCCGACCCCGGCTTCGTCTCGGCGCACTTCAATTGCGGCGTCGCGCTGCTGCGGCTCGGCGAAACGCAAGCTGCGATCAAGGCCTTCGGCCGCGCCGCTCAACTTGAGCCAGAACATTACGAGGCGCATCGCGCCCTTGGCTTCCTCCGGCTGGCGCAAGGCGAGCGCGGGCGAGCGCTCGACCATTTGGCGCGCACCTACGAGTTGCGGCGCGGCGACGACCGCACCGGCATCGCACTCAAACCGCTGACCGCGGCGACGCGCCAAAAACTCGAACACGATGCCGAGCAGTTTCTTTATCTTGCGCAGCGAACGCGGGACCGCATCCGCTTCGAGTCTTTGGCGCGCAATTATCACGCGATCGCCGAGCAAATCTCGGACGAGCCGACGACGCTGTCGGACGGGCAGCTCGACGCCTTGGGCGAGGACTACAACACGCCGATCCATTTACGCGAAGCGCCCGAGCTTGCCGGCCGCGCCGTCAACGAGCGCGCGGATGGCGCGACCCTGACCGCGCAGTTCGATGCGCAGGGCGCGGTCGCGGTCGACGATCTACTCACGCCGCAAGCGCTCGATTCATTGCGGCGGTTCTTGCTGGAGAGCACGATCTGGCACGACTTCTCCCATATCGACGGCTTTGTCGCGTCATATCTCGAAGACGGCCTCGCCTGTCCGCTCGTTCTGCAGATCGCTGACGAACTCCGCCGTGCGTTCCCAGAGATTCTCGGGGCGCATGCGCTGTCCCAGGCCTGGACCTTCAAAGGCCTGCAAGCGCAAGCGGCAGTTGATGTTCACGCCGACGATGCCGCTGTGAGCGTCAATTTCTGGGTCACGCCGACGCAAGCCAATCTCAACCCCGCGCATAGCGGTCTCGTGGTCTGCCTGGCGCCGCCCCCGAACAACTGGAAGGTCAAGGATTACGCCGCTGATCAGTCGAAGATTGTAATATTTTTGGAACGAAACGCCGGAAACAAGCTCGTCGTGCCCTATCGCCAGAACCGTGCGGTGCTCTTTCGTTCGCGCCTATTCCATCACGCGGATCGCCCGGAATTCGCGGCAGGTTACGAGAATCACAGGGTAAGCCTGACGCTGCTGTACGGCTCGTAATCGCCGGGGGTAACGCAAAATGCGGTGGATTCCGCACTGTTCCAAAATTGACGCAACAGCGCTTAATACCTATAGGAACGGTTGAATGGCCGTCGACCCGAACACGAACTACACCAACGCGGCGCTGCGCGTCGGCGACGTCGATCCCTATCCGCAGCGGCTGGTCGGCGAGTTCATCGGCACCGTCGTCGCCAACACTGCCGTCAACGACGAATACAAGCTCGTCGTCCTCAAGGTGCACCCGCACGCGCTTACGGCCTATGCGGGGCAGATGTTTCACCTGCTCTGCCCCTCGCCCGACGGCGCCGAGGTGTGGATGCGCCGGCCGATGAGCGTTTATCGGGTCGACAAGGCCAACGGCCGGATCGAATTTCTGTACAAGACCGAGGGCCGCGGCACTCGCGGCATGGCGACGCTCAAGCCGGGCGACGACTTCAACATCGCCGGCCCGCTCGGCCACGGTTTTACACTGGAACCGTCGTGGCGCAACATCGTGGTGCTCGGCCGCGGCGTCGGGCTGGCGACGCTGGCGCCGTTGTCGCAGCTTGCTGCCGAGCACAAGGTCGGCGTCACCGCGATCCTGTCGGCGCGCAATCCCGGCGTCGTGATGTCGCGGGACTTGTTCGAAGGGCTCGGCGCCAAAACCGTCACGGTGCTCGACTCCGATGGCAGCAGCGCCGTCGAGAACGTCGAAAAAATCCTGGAAGGTTTGATCGCGGAAAACAAAGCCGACGCGTTCTTCACCTGCGGCTCGAACCGCCTGCTCAAGCTGATGCAGCGGCTCGGCAAGAAGCACGATATTCCGGGCCAGGTCGCCATGGAGCAGATCATGGTCTGCGGCTTCGGCGCCTGCTACGTTTGCGTGCGCACCTTCGAGGTCGACGGCAAGCGCATCCTGCGCCGGGTCTGCCGCGAGGGCCCGGTGTTCAACATGCAGGAGGCGGTGGGATGGTAGATCTTTCCGTCCAGATCGGCGCGATCACGCTGCAGAACCCGGTGCAGCCGGCCTCCGGCGCGTTCTCCTGGGAGTACAACGACGTCATCGATCTCAACCGGCTCGGCGCGCTGGTGGCAAAGACCATCTGCCGCGAGCCGCGGCTCGGCAATCCGACGCCGCGCATGGCCGAGACCGAGGCGGGCATCATCCAGTCGATCGGGCTGCCTGGCAAAGGCATCGACTATTTCATTGCCCACATCGTGCCCGAATACGCCAAGTTCACGCCGCCGCTGGTGGTCAGCGTGTCGTCGGAAAGCATCGAGGATTTCGCCGCGCTCGCCGAGGAATTGAGCGTGCCGGATGTCGACGTGATCGAGGCCAACATCTCGTGCCCGACGCGCAATGCCAGCGGCGGCAATTTCGCCATGCACGAGACCTATACCCGCGATTGCATCACCGCGATGCGGGCCAAGACCAAGAAGCCGCTATGGGTGAAGCTGTCGCCCAATGCCGGCGACATCGTCTCGATCGCGCGCGCCGCCGAGGACGCCGGCGCCGACGCGCTGGTGATCGCCAACACGTTTCTGTCGCTGAAGATCAGGACCGACAATTTCCGCCCGGCGCTGGGCAACAAATTCGGCGGCCTGGTGTCGCCGGCGTTGAAACCGATCGTGCTGCGCATGGTCTATCAGGTGGCCAAGCAGGTGAAGATTCCGATCATCGGCATCGGCGGCGTCACCAAGGCCGAGGACGTGGTCGAATACATGCTGGCCGGCGCGTCCGCCGTCGGCATCGGCTACGCCGGCTTCCGCAATCCGACCGCTTTGATCACCATCATCGACGATCTCGCCGCCTGGTGCGACGCGCGCGGCATCAAGAAAGTCACCGAGTTGATCGGCGCCGTGCGCGATCAGGACATGGAAACGGATACGCTTGTTGCTGCCTCGGCGGGGGTTTGAGCGGAACAACTCCTTCTCGTATAGACATTCTCAATCGGCTCATCGCTTGAGCATGATCACCGCCGAAGTGACCGTGCGGGCGCATTACTTGAGCGCCGCGAGTAGAAGGACTGCCAAGACTCACCTGATCCATTCTATTTCGGAATAGAGCACGTCACCATAAATGAGCGCAGTGTGATCTTCGCCGGCTTCGACGGCTATTCGTGCGGAGGTAGTATACGGAGCCACCTGCTCATCGATCCTGTGGTCGAGCAGGGACCCTGCAGAAGCTAACTCTTGAATGATTTCGGGTGTTACTCCCTGGCGAACTCGAACTTTCCGGTAGGGGAGTCGTATGCCGGTTGGCGGGAGGTCGAACTCAACAACACGTCCTTCATATTGCCGAAGACCGTGTGTAAAGGTATCGAGATTTCGCGCGCGAGCCTGCTCGGTCGCGCGCGCAACGCGCGCCTCGCGCGACGTGCGCAGCCGAGTGATCTCGCTCGGCAAGAGCAATTCGCTCTGAACGTCGATGTCCGGTGGCAAACTCATCTCAACGGCTATCTCATTGAGACCAATTGAGCCAAGTGCCTGCGCCACAGCTAATCGACTGGCCTTCGCTTGCATCTCGCCAGCCTGGTTTCCTGTCAACTGAATCAAGGGATCGTCCTCCTCTGGATCAACGATCTTCATGTGGGACCTCGACCTGTCCTTCTCGTGTGCGATGTACAGTGATGACGCCAGCTGCTGGCCCTGGATGCTGCCCATTAGCTGAATGGCGTGCTTTTGTGCTACCGCGGTATCTAACACCCGCCGCTGGTAGTCGCGGCTCGCTTGCGTTCCTTTACACTCTAGTACGTGCCATCTACCGGCTATGTCCCGCATGACGAAATCGGGGGCCTTGCTTGTCCCGACCTTCGCCTTCGATTTGCGCTTTTTTCGGAGGAGACGGCTAAATTGGTTCGCAAAACGACGACCATCAACAATATGAGTAAAAGGGCCGAGACGGTCGACCGTCCATTGTGTAGCTAGCGCAACACCGAAGTCATCGCTCAAAATCCCTTTTTGATGTGGATCGAGATCAGAAAAATCCATCGTGATGCGCAGGTCGGACGAAGACGCAGGCGCGAGATAATATCGGAGCCACGCCCAGAATAGCGCTGGCGACGCAGGGGAAAGAATGTTCGGCATCGTGAGCGTGCCAAGCATATGTAACGCTCGCCCGATGTCGATAGTAGCCCTGCCCGAAGCTGTCTTTAGTTGAACCGGGACAGTCTTTTTCTGCCAAGTGTCCGTGTCAACCTGGATCTCAAGGCTTCGGACGAGGAATGATGAGGCCATCCAAAAAACTGCACTATTCCGCCATTGTGCTTCGTTGCCATCAAGAAACCAGATAACCTCGTTTCTTGCTGCATTCGACAACAAGGCTTTTTTGCTGATCTATGTACTTCCAGGTTTCTTCCAGCCACTCTTTAGTTAGAACGTCATGAAATTCGATTGGAACGCGCCCACCAGATTGCCGACCGAATTTCCAAAGCGTCAAGGGAACATCTTTCAGCGGCGCAACCAGGCGGCCGTGAGCAAGGGAATCTCGGATGTGCACGGGCCTGTCGTCTACCTTGTATTTTGCGATTTCCGCCTGAGCTAGTTTCGCATTGTATGCCTTTATGAGGTCACCTAATGACACGTATTTAGTCATGTAATTTACCGGAGCATCAGCGACATTATCATCCGGCGCGGTGAATGTTTGATTGTTGGCTTTGAGCAAGAAAAATCGAAGCGCTGTTTCCAACGCCGTTAGATTCAAGTGAATACACCCTACTCCGAAACAATGATCTTTGTAATCCATTTGAGTTCTCGTTCAAGGTGAAACGCAGTCGCTCGGTTTGAACGACCGCGTTAGGCCGCCACCGCGTTCGCCGCTTCCTCCGCATCCGGCTGCTTGAATGCCTTGAGCCGCGGATAAACTTCGCGGGCGAACAGCGTCAGATTGTCGACGGTCTGGGCGTGCGATAGCTCGCCGCCGTGGGCCATCATCAGGAGGTTGCCCATGCCGCCGCAATGATCGCAGAACGCGACGATCTGTTCATACACGCGATCGGGCGTGCCGCAGAACAGGACGCCGGCGTCCATCAGTTCGTCGATGGTCGCGGTCTGCATGTTGATGACGCGGCCACTACGGGTAAAGGTGCGCGGCGGCGTCTCGCCGCGCAAAACGCGCGCCTGGTCTTCCGGCGGCAGATAGCCGGGCGGATTGCGGAACGGCAGCGCCACGATCGGGCTGGTGCGCACGTAGCCGGCGATGAGATCGCCGCGGCGGCGCGCCTCGGCTTCGTCGTTGGCGACCGCGACCAAGCCGAGATAAGCGAAGCGGTCGGCGCCCGGCGCCTTGCCGTGCTTGGCCACAAAAGACTTGCGATAAGCGTCGTAGATGCGGCGCGTGCCGTAACCGGTGCCGAGCGTCGCCATGACGTAGCCGCGCTCGCCGAGCACGCGGGCCTGGCTGGTCGAGCCCGTCGTGGACCACACCGGGGGGTGCGGCTCCTGCCACACCCGCGGCCAGACATTGACCTGACGGTAGTGAAAGAACTCGCCCTCCCAGTTGAACACCTCGTCGTGGGTGGTCATCGCCTTGAGGATGAAATCGTGCGCCTCCCAGAAGCGGTCCATCAGCTCGGTCGGATTGCGGTTCGAGGCGGCGATCTCATAGGGGATGCCCTTGATGAAACCCATGTCGAGCCGGCCGCGCGAGATCACGTCGATGGTCGACAGCTCTTCGGCAACGCGTAACGGATCGGGCCGGTGGCCGATCGGATAGCCGAGCACCAACAGCCGCGCGCGCTGCGTAATGCGCGCCAGCACGGCGAGCCCGACCACCACGGTCGAGCACATGCAGGTCGCGCTCTGGTGATGCTCATTCACCATGATGTCGAGGCCGAGCTCGTCGGTGAGCTGGTACTCGTCGTAGTAGCGGTGAAACAGGTCGGCGGCGACGTGCGGGTCGCATTTGCGGTTCGGAAACGTCACCCGCAGCGTGCCGGAGTGCTCGTTCCAGGCCGGGAAATACGGCTGCTCGCTGAATTGATAGACCCGCATGGCGTTTCGCTCCCGTCATTCCGGGGCGCCGCGCAGCGGCGAGTCCGGAATCCATAATCACGGAAGGGTAAGGCTTGGACGAGACGGTGCCAACCGCAAGCGGCAGGGAGGGGTTATGGATTCCGGGTTCGGCCCCTGCGGGCCGCCCCGGAATGGGCGCCTAGCGAGCCGAAATCGTCGCGTCGACCAGATCGCCGGCGCGGACGCTGGCGACGCGCGCGGCCGCGGGCTTTTCGGCAGCGACGGCTTCGGCCGCGATCCGCTCGGCATCCGGCTGCCGCCACGCCTTGAGCCGCGGATAGACCTCGCGGGCAAACAGCGAGAGATTATCGACGGTCTGCTCGTGGGTGAGGAAGCCAGCGTGGCCCATCATCAACAGATTGCCCATGCCACCGCAATAATCGCAGAAATCGACGATCTGATCGTAAACCTCGTCGGGCCTGCCGCAGAACAGGATGCCGGCGGCGACCAAATCCTCGACGCTCGCCGAGCGCATGTCGATGACGCGGCGGTCCTTGGTGTAGCTGCGCGGCGGCATCACCCCGCGCATCAGCCGCGCATTGTCCTCTGGCGACAGAAAGCCGGGCGGATTGCGGAACGGCACGTGCACGATCGATGACGAGCGCAGATAGCCGGCGACCAGGTCGCCGCGCTTGCGCGCCTCGTCCTTGTCGTTGGCGACGGCGACGAGGCCGAGATAGGCGAAGCGGTCGGGCCCGGGCGCGCGGCCCCATTTCGCCAGGTGGCCGCGGCGGTAGGAATCGTAGAGCGGACGCGTGTTGTAGCCGGAGCCGAGCGTCGCCATCACATAACCGCGCTCGCCCAAAATACGCGCCTGCGTGGTCGAGCCGGTGGTGGTCCAGATCGGCGGATGCGGCTCCTGCCAGACCCGCGGCCAGACATTGACCTGACGGTAGTGAAAATACGCGCCCTCCCAGTTGAAAATCTCGTCGTGCGTGGTCATCGCCTTGATGATGAAATCGAGCGCTTCCCAGAAGCGATCCATCACGGCGACCGGATTCTGGTTGGAGGCCGGAAACTCGTACGGCACGCCCTTGATGAAGCCCATGTCGAGCCGGCCGCGCGAGATCACGTCGATGGTGGAAAGTTCTTCCGCCACGCGCAGCGGATCGGGCCGATGACCGATCGGATAGCCGAGCACCAGGAGCCGCGCGTTTTTGGTGATGCGGGAGAGCACGGAGAGGCCGACCACCACCGTCGACGACATGCAGGTTGCGGTCTGGTGATGCTCGTTCAACATAATGTCGAGGCCCAACCCGTCCGCCAGCTGCCATTCGTCGTAGTAGCGGTGGAACAGATCGGCGGCGACACGCGGATCGCATTTGCGGTTCAGGAGATTGACGCGCAGCGAGCCGGCGTGATCGTTCCAGGTCGGGTAATAGGGCTGCTCGGTGAACTGATACACTCGCATCATACGCGCTCCGGCACTTCCGTCATTCCGGGGCGGCCCGCAGCGCCGAACCCGGAATCCATAACCCCTGAGCGTAAAGTCCTGCCGTGGCTGCGCCAATCTCAAACGATCGTGAGTATGGATTCCGGGTTCGCGCTTCGCGCGCCCCGGAATGACGGAAGAACTTCATTTGCCTCCCAAAAACGCCAGCACCTTTTCGGCGAACACTTTCGGCTGCTCCTGGTGGGGGAAATGACCGGCGCGCTCGATTGGTTCGAACCGCGCGCCTGGAATCAATGCCGCATAGGCGCGGCCGTAGGCTTCGCTGAGCATGCGGTCATGAGCGCCCCAGAGCAACAGCGTCGGGATGCGGATGCGGTGCAGCCGGCTTTTCAGCTGCGGATTATGGAAATACGGATTCCAGGCGAAGCGCGCCGTCGCCTCGCGCGCCCGCGCCGCGGCCAACACTTCAGCGTCGGGCAGCGCTTTGTAATCGCGCCTGCCGGCCGCGGGATCGCAATAGGCGATCTCGATGAATTCCTTCTCGGTCAGCGCGAAGATATCGATGATGTCGCGGGTCTCGCGGTCGCCGACCTTGATGCCGACGGCATTGGCCATGACCAGCTTCGACAGCCGCGTCGTCGACTTCACGGCGATCTCGGCGGCGAGCCAAGCGCCGAGCGACACGCCGACCAAGGCAACGTCGCGCAGATCAAGCTGGTCGAGCAGGTCGAGATAGAAGTACGACAGATCATCGACCGAGCGCATGCCTTTGGGCAATTCGGAGCGGCCGTAGCCCGGATGGGTCGGCGCGATGACGCGCGCGCCCTTGGCGAGCGCCTCGATCGCGCCCAGCGCCGGCTCGATGCCGTTCTCGGCATGCAGGAACAGGAGCGGCCGGCCGGCGCCGCGCTCGATGATGTCGATCCTGGTGCCGCTGACGACGAGCGATGGCGTCGCGGCTTCCGTCAGCGACATCGCCCTGCCCCATTCCGTCGGGCGATTTTCACCCTCGCCACGCGTGTTTTCGGCCGAATAATACGCATTTCATCTTATTGAACGGGCGGCATAAGCTGTCAATTCCGGGAGCAAGCCTGCTCCATGCGCTGCTGCATGCCCGCCGCGCGCGAACGCCTTCCGTGAAGCGGAATGGACAACCGAACCCGTCGTGACGACCTCGCGCGTGGTTGCTATGACACGGCGCCCGACAGGACAAAGAGGATTTAACAACATGACGGACGATTTGGTTCAGATCAAAACAGACATCGCTTACGCCAGCCACGATGGCGTTGACCTGTCGGGCGATCTCTATCTGCCCAAAGGCGCGCAAGCCGCACCGGCACTCATTGCCGTGCACGGCGGCGCTTGGATTCAGGGCGCGCGCACCGCCTTTCAACACTGGGGGCCATATCTGGCGGCGCGTGGCACCGCCCTTTTTGCCATCAGCTATCGGCTCGCGACCAAGACCAAAACGTTTCCGCAAGCCGTGCAGGACGTGCTCGCCGCCGTGCAATTCGTACGCGGCAAGTCGGCGGAGTTCGGCATCGATCGCGAGCGCATCGGGCTTCTTGGCTCCTCGGCCGGCGCGCATCTCGCGGCGCTCGCCGCGCTCGGCGGCAAGAAATTCGCTGGTGGCTATCCGCAGGACACATTCGCTTCCGTCAGCGCCGACGTGAAGGCGCTGGTCGGCGTCTACGGCGTCTACGACATGGTGGCGATGTGGACGAGCTGTCAGGTGCAATGGCCGATCGGCAACATCGTCGAACGCTTCCTCGGCGTGCCGCCGATGGCGGACCGCCAGCTCTATTTCGACGCCTCGCCGATCAGCTACGCGACGCTCGCCAACAACAAGCTGGCGGTGTTGCTCGTCACCGGCACCGAGGACGACTTGGTCGACCGGGCGGCGCAGACGCAAGCATTTCAGCTCGCGCTCAAGCAGGCCGGCTTCTTCGTGCGCCCCTGCATCGTCGCCGGCGCACCGCATTACTGGATGAACGACCCGATCGACGACCCGACCGGCTTTCCTGCGTTTTTGGCGCCACGGCTGGTGCGTTTCTTGGCGGAGAAGCTGTGAATCGTTTCCCGGGCGCAGCGCAGCACGAAGTGGTGCGCTGCAGACCCGGGATCGTCAAGCACTCCGAGCCTGCGAAGGCCCCGGATCAGCGGTGCACCGCATCCGGACCGGGTGCCATTATCACTTCTTCTCCAGCATCAGCGTGCCTTCGCGGCGGATCAGCGGCTGGATCGCCTCGGCAAGCCTGGCGAGGAGCCAGGGCAAAAAGACTTGCAGCGTCACGTGGTCGTCGGCGACGTCGATGGTGCCGCTGACCGTCTGGGCGAGCGCGCTGACGCGGAACGCCAGCTGATCGCCGCTCCAGTTTTCTTCCTGGATGTTGAACAGATGGCTGTAACTCGTGCGCACGCCGGCGATGCCGGATTGCAGCCGGCGCACCGCCTCGTCCTTGCCGAGATGATGCGGAATGCTGACGACGAGCGGCTTTGACACGGCGGCTCCAAATGCTCCGTCATGAATATAGGAGCGCGCGTTGCGCAAACAAAGCCGAGCAACTCCGAGCATCGTCATTGCCGGGCTTGACCCGGCAATCCATCGAGCCGCGACGCAGCATGGATGCCCGGGTCAAGCCCGGGCATGACGGTGTTTGGGAGCCCTACTCTGCCGCGGCGCGCTTGCCGATTGCGGCATTGACCGCGGGCATCACCTTCTCGGCCATCAGTTCCATGGAACGGCGCGACAAATCCGGGTCGGCCCAGTCCTTGCCGCAATACAGCAGCGTGCCGAAATCGCCGACCTTTTCGCACAGCGCCAGCAGTTCATCGACCACGCGATTGACGCTGCCGCGGATGACGAGATTGTCGAATATGTAGTCGAACGTCACCTCGTCGTCGCTCATGTCCGGCCGCGCCTTGAAGCCGGCCAGGCGCTTGCCGCGCCGCAACTTGGCGGTGAGCTGGCTCATGTAAAACCGGTACGGGCTCGCCGGATCGCCGCCGCCATAATCCCGCGCCACCTTGTCGTCGTCGGCAACGAAGATCGAGCGGGCGATACGCCAGTTGGCGCGCTCCGCCTTGTGGCCGCCCTCGGCGCAGCCCTTGGCGTAATTGTGCCATTGGCCGAGCAGATGATTCCGATGCAGGAAATGCGAGGAGATCGGCCAAAAGCCGCGGCGGCCAAGCGCGACCAAACCCTTGGATTGCGGATCGCTTGCAGTGCCGAGGATCGGCGGATGCGGTTTCTGATACGGCTTGACGATGCCGCCGAGGCCGATTTCCGGCCACACCGTCCTGACCGTCGAAATGGTCCAATATTTTCCGGATAGATCGTAGGGCGGCGCCCCGGACCACAGCGCCAAAATCTGATCGAGCGCCTCGACGAACATGGCGCCGCGGTCGGCCTCGAAGAGCCCGAGCGCCTCGGCGTCGCTGCGCAAGACGCCGGCGCCGACGCCGAGCAATAAACGCCCCTGCAACAGATTGTCGACCAGCGCGACCTGCGTCGCCACCAGCACAGGATGGCTGAACGGCAGGTTCGTCACCGCGGTGCCGAGTTTCATGCGCGAGGTAAAGCCGGCAAGCGAAGCCAGAAACGTCAAACTGTTCGGAATGTTTTCCGCAAGGTCGGTCAAATGCTCGCCGCAAAAACCCTCGCTGTAGCCGAGCTGCTCGGCGAGCACGAAGGCCTCACGGTCCTCGCGCAGCGTCTGCGCATAGTTCCGCGCCGGCGGATGCACCGGCATGATGAAGAAGCCGAGGTTCATGATCGCTCCGATCGGCTCGGATCATAGCCCGTCGCGCTGCGATCGACGCGAGGCCGAATCGTCAGCGTAAAATCTCAGCCCTCACGCGGCGAACCTCTCGGCTTGCGGCGCGCCGGCGACGAGCTCATGCAGCGGCCGGTAGGGGAAGAACACGATCATGATGGTCGCCGCCACCAGCATGATACAGACCGCGAGCACGAGCGGCGCCACGAATGCGCCGGTCGCCTGCGCGATGACGCCGGTCAGGTAAGGCGACAACGTTGCGCCGAGAATGCCGAAGAAATTCATCAGCCCGCTCAGCGTGCCGGTTTGATTCGGCGCGATGTCGGTGCAGATCGTCCAGAACGGGATGACGTAGAACGACAGCCCGGCATTGGCAATGATGATCATGGTCACCGCCAGCGTGTTCGACGCGGTCGTGGCGGCGATCAGCGTGGTCGCGGCGTAGATCAGGGCGCCGAGCCCAACGAACAGTTTGCGGTGGACTCCGCCCTGTCTCCAGCCTGCCGCGGCGATCCAATCCATGCCCCATCCGGCGAAAATCACCGCGATGAACGCGACCAGGAACGGCAGCGCCGACAGCTTGCTCGCCTGAATGAGCGGGATGTGCCGATAGTGACTCAGATATTGCGGCAGCCAGGTAAGAAAGAGGTATTGGCAGTAGGGCAGCGCGAAGTAGCCGACGTAGAATGGCCACAGCGCCGGACTGGTCAGCAGCAGCCTGACCGGCACCGGCGCTTGCGCGGCGCGCTCCTTGGCCTCCGCGGTCTGCGCGTGCGCGCCTTGCGGCACCGGATCGTCGAAATTCCTCGCATAGCTCCACCATGCCGCTGCGCCGGCCAGGCCGATGAGGCCGAAGATCACGAATATCCACGCCGGCGAGCCGGTCGCGCTCAGGATAAGGCCGGCGAAAAACACGCCGGCCGCAGGGCCGAGCTGCGCGCCCGACTGTACGAATGCGGAGAAGCGGCCGCGCTTGCTGATCGAGGGTATGGCGCGCGCCACGGCGGCGACGCTGGCCGGAATGTAGGGGCCTTCGAAAGCGCCAAGCAGCACGCGAAACGTCGCGGTGAGCCAAAGCACCGTCGGTGCGATCGGGGTGAGCAGCACCCACAGCGACCAGCCGGCCATGGCGCCCGCCAGCGTGCGGCGCGCGCCCGCCTTGTCGGCGACCCAGCCGCCGACCGGCTGCAGGATCAGGTAGCCCAGCGAAAAGGCGCTGAGCATCATGCCGATGGTGGACGGCGTCCAATCGTGCTCCTTGGCCCAGGCGGCGGCGGCGACGCTGAAATTCGTGCGGTCGGCCCACAACAGCACGCTGCCGACGAAGAACACGGTCGCGGTGACCGTCCAATTGATCGGCCGGCCGAAGGATCGATCGGTGCTGGCTGACATCGCATTTCTCCCTGCCCTTTGGTCCGAGCTTGGTACGGATCGCCAGGCGAGTCCATGCGTCAAGACGACGGCTTATATTACCACTGGATGTGTTTTTGCCGGTCGAAAGCAAGGCGTGGCCCAGCGGTCGGCTGGCCAGCGGCAAAACGAAAAAGATCGAGGCCGGATTTTCATCCGGCCTCGATCCTTTTCTTCGGCAAATTGTCAGCGTGAGCTTACCTCGCCGCCGTCTTCCAGGCGGCAGGAACTTGCTTCGCCCAGTGCGCCTCGATCTGCTTGACCACCGCGTCGGGTAGCGGCACGTAATCGAGCGCCTTGGCCTGGGGCTGGCCTTCCTTGAGCGCCCAGTCGAGGAACTTCAAGATCAGGTTATTCTGATCGGGCGGGCTGTCCTTGCGCAGCAGCATGTAGGTCGCCGCGGTGATCGGCCAGCTCCTGTCGCCCGGCTGGTTGGTGAGGATCAGATAAAAATCCTGCACCTTGGCGAAGTCGGCATTGGCCGCGGCGGCCTGGAACGCATCCATGGTCGGCGCGACGGTCTTGCCGGCCGCGTTCACCATGTTGGTGTAGGTGAGCTTGTTCTCGATCACGTAAGCGTACTCGACATAGCCGATCGAGCCGTCGACCTGCTGTACGTAGGACGCGACCCCCGGGTTGCCCTTGCCGCCGACGCCGCCCGGCCAGCTGACCGAGGTGCCTTCGCCGACCTTGCTCTTCCATTCCGGGCTGACCTTCGACAGGTAATCGGTGAAGTTGAAGGTGGTGCCGGAACCATCCGAGCGATGCACCGTGGTGATGGCGGTGTGCGGCAGCGTGACGCCCGGATTGATCTTTTTGATCTCGGCGTCGTCCCAATATTTCAGCTTGCCGAGATACACGTCAGCCAGCGTCGGGCCGTCGAACACGAGCTGGCCGGCCTTGATATTGGCGAGATGCACGACCGGCGTGATCGAGATGATCACCTGCGGAAACTGCACCAGCCCCTGCTTGGCGACTTCGTCGGGCTTGAGCGGCATGTCGGTATTGGCGAACAGCACCGTTTTGGATGTGATCTGCTTGATGCCGCCGCCCGAGCCGATCGGCTGATAGTTGATGGTGTCGCCGGTCTTTTTGGCGTATTCGGCCGCCCATTTCGACAGAACCGGGTAAATCGCGGTACCGCCGGCTCCCGTCAGGTTCGCGGCATAACCGCTCGCCGTGAGCGAAACGGTTGCGGCGGCTATTGCCGCGTAAAGCTGTATTCGCATGCGGTGTCTCTCCTGCTGATTCGGGGCTTTGCGTTCTGATTAGATTGTTGCGGAGTGGTCCTGCCCAAGGCTGACGCTGACTAGCGCGGACTAGTCTAGTAAGCCGTCCATGATTTCAGTTTTATGACAGCCGCGCCGCGCCTTGGTGCGGGTGATTGCGCGCCGGCCCGGCGAGACCACCGTGATATCAACAGGTTCGCCAGCGGCGCGGCTGCAGTTGCAAACCCTCGCGTCACAGCGACAGAACGCCGCTTCGGCGTGCCGGGGCGCAAATGGCCCGCATGCCAGTGCCGCGGTGGGCAAAGTTGCCGCCCAGTGGCTTTCGGCATTGGCGGCGTTCGCCGAATCTCCTTTATTTGTCAAAATGTTATGATGTCATCCTACTGTCATGTGGCGACCCTACAAAGACAGCACGTCGTGAACCTTCCCATGCCGCTTTCCGCGTTCATCGCCGACAGCACCTCCCATAGCGGTCCGCGTCGCTACGCAGGCGGCGGCTCCGATTGGATTCCCTTCGCCGCACCGCCGCTGCGCGGTGCAGCGGCCCGGGCTTGTGCGCCGGCCGGCGAACCGTTTGACTTGGCGCCGCAACGGCCGGCCATGCGGGCGCCTTCGACCATGCGAATGGAGGCGCGTCGTGGCTGACGCCGCGCTGCAAGGCGGACAGTTCATGACCACGGTCAAAGCGGCGACGCGCGCCAGGGTGCTTGATCGGCTGCGCCTCGGCGACCTGGTGTTTCGTTATCTGACGCGCGGCGCCGCCATTGCCGTCCTGGTGCTGCTCGGCGGCGTGATCTTGTCGCTGCTCATCGGCGCGCTGCCGGCGATCCGCAAATTCGGCTTCGGCTTTCTGATCTCACAAAAGTGGAATCCGGTCACCGACGAATTCGGCGGCCTGCCCGCGATTTACGGCACGCTGGTGACCTCGTTCATCGCCATGCTGATCGCGATGCCGGTCGGACTCATGATCGCCTTTTTTCTTACCGAACTGTGCCCGACCTGGCTGCGGCGGCCGATCGGCATCGCCATCGAGCTCTTGGCCGGCATTCCCAGCATCATTTACGGCATCTGGGGCCTATTCACATTTGCTCCCTTCCTGCAGCATACGCTGCAGCCGTTTTTGATCGGCACTCTGGGCAACGTGCCGGGGATTGGCGCGCTGTTCGCCGGTCCGCCGTTCGGCATCGGCATGCTCACGGCCGGACTGATCCTCGCCATCATGGTGCTGCCGTTCGTCAGCTCGATCTCGCGCGACGTATTCGAGTCGGTGCCGATCGTGCTCAAGGAAGCGGCCTACGGCATCGGCTGCACCACCTGGGAGGTGATGCGCCACGTGGTGCTGCCCCACGCCAGATCGGGCGTCATCGGCGGCGTCATGCTGGCGCTCGGCCGCGCGCTCGGCGAAACCATGGCGGTGACCTTCGTCATCGGCAACGCTCCCTCCATCTCGGCGTCGCTGTTCGCGCCGGGCACGACGATCTCGGCGGTAATCGCCAACGAATTCACCGAGGCGGTCAGCCCGCTCTATACGTCGTCGTTGATCACGCTCGGCCTCATCTTGTTCGTGATCTCCTTCATCGTGCTCGCCGCGGCGCGCTATTTGCTGACGCGGGTGCAGCGGCGGATCGGGTAAGCCATGTCGGACGCGGCGCTCGCCAGCACGACTTTTCCGGGCGGCGCAGGCCGCGGCCGCTACGCCGCACGCCGCCGACGCGACATCATGGCGACCGGGTTCGCCTACGCGGCGACGCTTTTCGGCCTGGGCTGGCTGGTGCTGATCCTGGGCTCGCTGTTGTGGAACGGCGTCAGCGGCCTGTCGCTGTCGGTGTTCACCGAGATGACGCCGCCGCCGGCCGCTGCCGGCGGACTGCTGAACCCGATCGTCGGCAGCCTGATCATGACCGTGCTCGCCCTCGTGATCGGTACGCCGATCGGCATGCTCGCCGGCACCTACATGGCCGAGTACGGCCGCTACGAGCGGCTCTCCAGCACGGTGCGATTCATCAACGACATTTTGCTGAGCGCGCCGTCGATCGTGATCGGGCTGTTCATCTACGAAGTTGTGGTCGCGCCGATGGGCCATTTCTCGGCGCTGGCCGGCGGCCTGGCGCTCGCCGTGCTGGTCATTCCGGTGGTGGTGCGCACCACCGAAGACATGCTGGTGCTGGTGCCCAACGCGCTGCGCGAGGCCGCCGCCTCGATCGGCCTGCCGCGCTCGCTGACCATCACGCGGATCTGCTATCGCGCCGTGCGCGCCGGCATGATGACCGGCGTGCTGCTCGCCATAGCGCGCATCAGCGGCGAGACCGCGCCGCTGCTCTTCACCTCGCTGAACAATCAGTTCTGGAACGCCAGCCTCAACGCGCCGACCGCAAGTCTGCCGGTGGTGATCTTCCTGTTTGCGCTCAGCCCCTACAAGGAATGGCAGTCGCTGGCCTGGACCGGCGCGCTCATTCTGACCCTGACGGTGCTGGGGCTGAGCATCGCCGCCCGCGCGCTGCTGGCGTCAAAGCGGGATGGGTAGGCATCAGGCAACTGTAGCCCGGATGAGCGAAGCGATATCCGGGAGCTGACCGGCGGCGGCCTAATCCCGCATATCGCTTCGCTCATGCGGGCTACGGCCCTGGAAGCGCGCTACGCCCTCCATCACCAGCAATGTGAGCGCCGACGGATATTGCGCCGCGTGATAGATCGTGTCGGCGCGCCTCGGCCTGCATCCTTCGCGGGCCGCGCTGCGCGCGGCCGCCTCAGGATGAGGTTAACAATAAGCGGCGCTGATGTAAGGCGGCGCTCTCATTCCTCCGGCGGCGAATCGCCGACCAGATGTTCGAGGCCGAGCACGGCTTCGCGCGGGAAGGCCGCGGCGGTGCCGACCAGCGCGATGGCGCAGCCGAGCAAAATGTCCTCCAGCCGCTCCGTGAGCAGGCCGGCGATACCGCGCGCGCTAAGCACCGTCAGGTCGTAGGCGAGCAGCACCATCAGCGCGATCAGCGCGGTGTGCAGCCAATAGCGCTGCGCGAGATGATGCGGAATGAGCGGCGCGATCAGCACGATGATCACGCAGATCACGACCGCCGAATGAAACACCATGGTGATGACCCAGGCGCCGAAGATGCCGAGGAAGGTGCCGGCGACGCGCTCGACGATGCGGCGATAGCTCGCCCGCGCGTCCGGCTGCATGACGACGAGCGTGGTGACGACCACCCAGATGGTGTGGATGGGATCGAGCGTCTTGCCGATCCACAACGCCACGACCGCAGCGCTGGAAAACGCCAGCGCGAAGCGGAGCCAGCCCGACTGTTCGGCCGGGACCTGCAGGCGCGCGGCGGGCTGCATCGGGCACGGTCCGGCGAGCAGGTGATCGACGGTGCGCGACACGGCGTTGAGCGCCAGAGCGCCGAGCAGATACCAGACCTGATAGGTTTGGAAATCCGGAATGGTGGCGGCGACGGTGAACGCCATGGCGCCGTGGCGGCCGGCGAGCAACGGCTCGCGGCCGCCGCGCGCCGCCATGCCGACCGACAGCGTGATGGCGACGAATACCGCCCAGAGCGCTGCCGCCGAGTCGCGGCACAGCCAGCCGAGGATGCCGCCCGCCGCCAGCACGCCGGCATCGACCGCAAGGAGGCGCAGCCGGCTCGCCAGTCCGCCGTCATTGTCGGCAAAGGCGAGCAGCATGCCGACCACGGCGCCGAGCAGCGCCGCCACCGGCTCGTCGCGCCAGGCGCCGACGACCAGCGGCACGCCAATATTGACCAGAAACAACGCCCCGCGCCGCACATGCGCGACCGTGGGCGAAGACCCCTCCATGACCGGCCTGCCAATTTGGCTGAGGCCCTGCGACGCGTCGGGCGCCCGCTGCCGAATGAACCGCCCGCAGCTTAGACCTTCCCGCCGATGAGGTGAATTCGACCAAAGCGCGCAGGGCCGGGCCTTCGCGTTCGATACGGCCACCGCATCGCCGCGCCTGTCGGGCCAACCGGCCCCCGCCGGAACCGGAACCACCCGCCGCAGATTGTCCTTACGGCAGTTTTGCGCAAACCGCCCGGCCAACCGCCGCGGATAGTCATGACGACCAATTTGTTCGATTTTTTCAAACGGGTGCTGATCGTCATTGCGGTCGCGGTCACCCCGGTTCTCATCTGGTATCTGTTCGGAGTCGTGCTGATGGCGTTCGGCGCCATCATTCTGGCCATGCTGCTGCATCTGGGCGCGCAGCCGCTGATGCGCTGGCTGCGGCTTCCGGAATGGGCTGCCCTGACCCTGTCCGGCCTCATCATCCTGGCTGTCATCGTCGGCACCGCGTACCTGTTCGGCAGCCACCTCTCGTCCCAGTTCCAGGACGTGATGGCGCGCACCGCGTCCGCCAGCGCCGGCATCGAAAAGAGCCTGCAGGGCACCGCCACGGGCCGCTTCCTGCTCGAGCACCTGTCGAGCGGCAATCTGTCGGTGGCCGACGTGCTGCCCGGAGTCGTCAAGACCGGCACGACCTTCATCGAGGCCCTCATCATCATGCTGATCAGCGGGGCCTATATGGCGGCGCAGCCGCACCTCTACCGGACCGGATTTATCTGGCTGTTTCCGCCGCGCCAGCACGCCCGCGCAGCGGAAATTTTCGACGGCGTCGGCGAAGCCTTGCGGCTTTGGCTGTTGGGCCAACTGATCGAAATGTTCGTGATCGGCCTGCTGACGACTTTCGCGGTCTGGGTCATCGGCGTGCCGTCGCCGCTCGCGCTCGGGCTGATTGCCGGCATCGGCGAATTCATTCCCTATCTCGGACCGCTCCTGGCCGGCATTCCGGCCGTTCTCGTGGCGCTGACCAAGAGTCCCGAAACCGCGCTGTGGACGCTGCTTGCCTATCTCCTCATCCATCAGATCGAGGGAAACTTGGTCGCGCCGCTGATCCAGCGCCGCATGGTGGCGATCCCGCCGGCGGTGATGCTGCTCGGCATCGTCGGCATCACCTATTTGTTCGGCACCATCGCCATCATCTTCGCCGCACCGATTGCGGTCGTGATCTTCGCTGCGGTCAATCTGATCTACGTGCGCGACACGCTGCACGAGAAGACGGAGCTGACCAGGAGGCTGAAGTAGCTATGGTCGATTGCTTCACCCCCCGCGCCAGGGCGAGGGAGCGCGGGGTGCTGGCGCAACCACCTCGATCTAAAATCGGAAGGCATTCTGCGCCGCCGGATAGATGAGCGACCCCGATTCATCGCGCCGCGCCGCATCCGTCATCTGCGCCGGCACGATGTGACCGGGGCCCATGATGTGCAGCACCGTCTCGCCGGCCGCCAACAAGTAATCGGCGATGATGCGGCGGTGGCAGCGCCACCACACCGCCTCGGCGCACATGATGGCGCACGCTCGTGCATGGCCGAGCTCGCGCAGCTGCGCAAACGCCGCCGCAAACGGCCCACCCATCGCGTAGTCGGCGAAGTTGTGGAAGCTTGCGTTCTGCCAGAACGCGTTGACGGAAGGCGGCACCGCGGCGCTCTTGCCGCGGCGGCCGCCGAGCGCGCCGATGTGCCGGTAGCCGATCTGACAGCCGGCAAGCTCGCGCGGCAGCGCATCCTGGTTGTATTGCGGATTGGTGCGCGAGCGCGGCAACAGCCGCACGTCGGCCACGAGCGAAACCTGCGCCTCGCGCAACAGCGCCACGAATTCGGCAAGCGGACGGGTCGAGTGCCCGATGGTGAAGAACGGCTTCGCGGCGCCCGGCTGCGGCACGCGGCGATGCGACGAAAAGTCACTCGGCGCCGGGCCGCCGCCGGTCTCGGCCGGCGCTCGGCAAAATCGCTCTTGTGCTAACATCGCCGGCATCGTCTAATTTCACGCCCTTGCTGGAGCGGTGCGATTGCCTGCACTGCCAATAAAACCGACGACGCGTCATCCGTGAAGGAGGAAATCATGCGAATGCGCCCGCGCTCGCTCGCCCTTGTCGCCGCCGCAATACTCGCGTCGGCCGTTTGCTTTGCCGCGGGCGCGCAGGCGCAAACCAAACTGACCATGGGTAAGGTGATCGGCGGCGACGGTTTCCACATTCCGACTTACGTGGCGCTCGACCAGGGCTTTTTCAAACAGGAGGGGCTTGACGCGAGCCTGGTCGAACTGCAGCCCCAGGCGCAGGTTACCGCGGTATTGTCCGGCAATCTCGACTGCGCGCCGATTCCCTCCGGCGGCGCCCAGGCGGCGCTCAGCGGCGCCAAGATCGAGTATGTGGTCGGTGAATCGCTCAAGTCGCAATGGACGCTGACCACCACGACCGACATCAACAAGCCTGAGGACCTCAAGAGCAGGACCATCGGGCTCGGCCGTCCCGGCAGCGCCGATTACGACGAGGTGCAGGCGGTGCTGCACCGTTTCTTCCACATGGAAGCCGGCAAGGACTACAAGGTGATCTCGTTCCAGGGCGAGCCGGAGCGCATCGCCGCGCTGAGCAATAACGACATCCAGGGCGCCGGCCTGTCGATCCCGCACGCCGTGGTCGCCCAGCAGGCGGGTTTGAAAATCCTGCTGCGCACCGGCGATTACATCCCGCGCGCCGGCGGCACCATCTGGTGCATGCGGAGCTTCGTCGAGCAGCATCCCGATACGGTCAAGAAGCTCATTCGCGCCATCGCCAAGGCGGTGATGTATTTCCGCACCAACAAGGCGGGCTCGGTCAAGGTGATGGAGCACCATATCCTGAGCATCAAGAACGACAAGGAAGCCGGCCTGATCTGGAATCAGCTGCACGATTCGTTCGGCGCCGAAGTGCCGAAGGATCTGTTCCGCGAGATTCTGGAATCGCGCCGGCAGACCATGATCGCGGCGCGGCAATGGCCCGCCGACAAGCCACTGCCCGATTCGGAATCGTTCCTCGCCCGCAATCTGCTCGACCCGACCTTGAAGGACATGGGCTACGTGCCCACCAACCTCAGCGCGCCCACCAAGGCGGATTGATCTATTGTTCACCTCATCCTGAGGCGGCCGCGAAGCGGCCCTCGAAGGATGCAGGCCGAAGCGCCGCGGCCTCGCCCTTCGAGGCTCGGCGCTTCGCGCCGAGCGTCTCAGGGTGAGGAATATCAGTTCAAGCAAAGTCTGTCAGATCGAAAAGCCTGTTAGCTCGAAAAGTCTGTTAGCTCGACAAACTACGGCGCGTTGACGTGCTCCGGGCGCCAGCGGGTCATGCGGTCTTCGACCAGCTTGACCAAGCCGGTCATCAGGAGCGACAGCCCGGCGAACACGATCAGCCCAGCGAACACGACGTCGACCTGAAAGCCGCTGGCGGCGCGCACCATCACCACGCCGAGCCCTTCCTGCGAGCCGAAAAACTCCGATACCACGACGCCGAGCACGGCGCGGCCGATCGCGAGGCGCAGTCCGACGACGATGAACGGCAGCGCGTTCGGCACCACGACGAGCCGCGCGATGTCCCATTCCTTGGCGCCGAACGAGCGCACCACGTTGATCAGAAGCTTGTCGCCGTTGCGTACGCCTTCGTAGGTGTTGATGAGCAGCGGAAACAGCGCGCCGATAAACACGATGGCGACCTTCGACCACAGCCCGATGCCGAGCCACAGCATCAACAGCGGCAGAAACACCAGCCGTGGCGTGGCGTTGAACGCGGTGATGAACGGATCGAACATGGCGTTGAGCAGGCTCGAACGGCCGATCAGGATGCCGAGCGGTAAGCCCACGACAATGGCGATGGCGAGCCCGATGGCGAAGGCGGTAGCGCTGACGCCGAGCGGCGCCCACAGCGAGCCGGAGACGATCATCTGCCACAGCGTAGCGGCGACGCGGCTCGGCACCGTGAAGAACAGCCGCGTTCCGGGCTTGAGCGGCACGAAATACGGCACGAACTGCCACACGAGCAGTAGCACGAGGAAGCTGCCGGCGCCCCATGCGGCCGGCTCGATGCGCCGCCACAGGCTGCGGTGCGGCGCAGCGTCGGCGCCGCCGAGCGCGGCGACGCGAGCGTCAAGCGTTTGCGTCTCAGCCATGACGTTCGCCCGCCGCCCTATTGTCTGGTCCGCCACGGGAACGCGGCGCGTTCGGCCCAGCGGATACCTTCCGTCAGCACCACGGCGATCACCATCACCACGAGAATGCAGCCGAACATGCGGTCGAGCGCGAAAATGTCGCCGAACCGAGAGATGGCGTAGCCGATCCCTTCCGAGGCGGCGAAGAACTCGCCGACCAGGACCGCGATCAGCGCCCGGCCGACCGCGATCCGCGAGCTGGCTACGATATAGGGCAGCACGCTCGGAAAGATCACCATGCGATAGAGATCCCATTCGCCGCCGCCGAGCGAGCGCACCACGTTGATCAGGAGCTGGTCGACCGCGCGCACGCCGGCATGGGCGTTGAAGATGAAGGGAAACACCGCCAGCACGAAAACGATGACGGCTTTGCCGGACACGCCGACGCCGAAGAAGATCACGAGAAGCGGCGCCAGCGCCACCAGCGGACTCGCATAAAACACCGTCATCAGCGGATCGAGCGCGTAGCCGACGCGCGGCCGCCAGCCCATGACGATGCCGAGCGGCACGCCGACGATGACGGCGGCGGCGAGCCCGATGAAGAACGGCACCGCCGAGACCGCCAGATCGTGAAACAGATCGCCGCTGCCGATCAGATCGACGAGACCGGCGGCGATCAGGCTCGGCTTGGAGATGAACAGCGGATTGAACGGCACGAACAGAAAAATCGCCTGCCAGGCGGCGAAAAACAAGATCACGGCGAAGCCGCCGAGCAGAATTTTGCGGTAGCGCGCCGCAAACGTCGGGCGAACAATTGCTTGTTCAGCCATCACGCCACGATCTCGTCCTTGAGCGTATTCCAGATCTCGAGCTTGAGATCGTTGAATTCCGGCGTCACCCGCATCTCGTATTCGCGCGGCCGCGGCAGGTCGATGGCGAAGACTTTCTTCGCCCGGCCGGGGCGCTTGCTCATCACCACGACGCGGTCGGAGAGATAGATGGCTTCGTCGATCTGGTGGGTGACGAACAGCACGGTCTTGCGCGCCTCGCGCCAGATGCGCAACAACTCGGCCTGCATCAGATCGCGGGTCTGCGCATCGAGCGCGGCGAACGGCTCGTCCATCAGCAAAACGTCGGGATCGGTCGCCAAAGCCCGAGCGAGGCCGACGCGCTGCTTCATGCCGCCGGAGAGCTCATGCGGGTAATGCTGCTCGAAGCCGGCGAGCCCGACCAGCACGACCAGCCGTTCGGCCGTGGCGCGGCGTTTTTCAGCTGGCACCTTCTTCAGCTCGAGGCCGAGCTCGATGTTGTGCTGCACGGTGCGCCACGGCAGCAGGCCGAATTCCTGAAACACCATGGCGCGGTCGCTGCCGGGCCCGCCGATCGGCTTGCCGTGCATCAACACCTCGCCGGAATCCGGCTTGGTCAGCCCGAGCACCACGTTGAGGAACGTGCTCTTGCCGCACCCCGACGGACCGACGATCGACAGAAACTCGCCCTCCTCGACCGCGATGTCGAAGCCGCCGAGCGCCCGTAGCGGCGCGCGGTTCGGCGGCCGAAAGGTCAGGCTGACGTTGCGGCCCTCGATATAGCCGGCCATGCGGACGATCCGGTTTTCTTGCGTGCGGCGAATTTCGCCTTGAAGACGGCGGTCATGATCGCCCAGACCGCACCGTCCCGCAACCGGGGTCGCTTGCCGCATGAATGCGCCTCATGTGTCGCGGCGCTGCTGCAAATCGCCGCCTCATGGAAAATTCCGCTCATTCCCGCGAAAGCGGGAATCCAGAAGCTGCGAAAAGCTGGGCCCCGGCTTTCGCGGGCACGAGCGGTTGGATTGATCCAACGCCGGCGCGACGCGGTGTCCGACTGCCTTGCACCGCCGCGGATTTTCGGACAGAGGTTGAGCGTCAATCGGGGAGTGGGAGGCTTTCATGGGAACGGCCAATTTCGGCACCGTCGGCCTGGACTGGCAGCAGCGCGTCAACTGGGAGCGCTTACGCGAATACCGCATCGAGCGGGCCCGGGCGATGATGAAGAAGCACAAGCTCGGCGCGCTCCTGTGCATGTACGACGAGAACGTGCGCTACATCACCGGCACGCTGACCCCCGGCTGGAACCGGCTCAAGCCCGGCCTGCGCTATGCCATGCTGTGCGGCGACGGCCGCCCTGTCCTGTTCGAGCAGGGCGATATCGGCTTTCAGATCGAGCGGCATTCGCCGTGGATTCCGAAGGAGAACGTGCGCCATTCGTTCGCCTGGATCAAAGGCGCCGCCGGGCCCGCCGCCACCCAGCAGGTGAAAAAATTCACCAAGGCGGTGAAGCAGGCGATGAAGGACAACGGCGTCGCCGGGGAAAAACTCGGCTGTGACTTTATCGACATCAACATGTTGAATATTTTCAAGGAAGAAAAAATCAACTGGACCGACGGCATGACGCCGATGATGGAGGCGCGCGCCGTGAAAAGCCCGGACGAGCAGGAATGCTTCCGCATCGTCGGCGCCATCGGCGACGCCACGCACTGGGAGTGCATGAAATTTTTGCGGCCCGGCATCACCGAGAACCAGGTGACCGCGCACCTGATGCAGTACCTCTACGCCATTCCCGGCATGGAGGACGTCGAAGACGTCATCGTGTCGTCGGGGCCGAACACCTGGCCGAATTGGCGCAATTTTTCCGACCGCATCATCCAGCCCGGCGATATCGTGTTCATGGATTTGGCGGCGCTGACCTGGAACGGCTACAAGTCCTGCTATTACCGCACCTATTGCGTCGGCAAGGAACCGACGCGCGAGCAGAAAGAGACTTACGACATCGCACTGAAATGGCTCTACGATTCGATCGGCGCCGTGAAGGTCGGCGCCACGACGCGCGACATTGCACAGAAATGGCCGTCGGCGATGAAGACCTGGGGCTATGAGGACGAGGATCAGGCGGCCGCCAATCTGTGGGGTCACGGCCTTGGGCTCGCGCAATACGATCCGCCGGTGATCTCGCGCATCTGGTCGCTCGACCATCCGATCGAGATCCAGGAAGGCATGACGTTCGCGCTCGAGACCCAGCACGGCAAGAAATTCCGCTACGGCGTGCGCATCGAGGAAATGCTGATCGTGCACAAGAAGGACATCGAGATCGTCTCCAACTTCCCGGTCAAGCAGATCACCGTGGTCGATCCGCTGCCCGGCTACGGCGATCACGTGAAATAAGAGACGCAAGCCACCCCCTCTTCTCGTCATTGCCGGGCTTGACCCGGCAATCCATGCGGCGCTTCAGCGAGCGGTGAGGCCGCATGGATGCCCGGGTCAAGCCCGGGTATGACGATCGAAAATGGTCGTCGCATGAGTTCGTTCATTGTCCCGTTGAGCGATCCGGCCGCGGCCGACGCCGAGCGCGTCGGACCGAAGGCGGCGAATCTGGCGCGGCTGGCGCAGGCCGGCTTGCCGACGCCGGGCGGCTTTTGCATCACCGCGGCCGCCTATCATCGGCAAATCCGCCAGCTCGGCATCGCCGACGCGGTACGCGCCTATGCGGACGCCGATCAAACAACGCAGCGCCGGCTCTCGGTCGAGATCAGGCTTGCGCTCTATCAGAGCGAGCTTGCGCTCGATTTACGTACCGCCATTTTGGCGGCGTGGTCGGAGCAGAAAAAACCGGCGGCGGTGCGCTCCTCCGCGCTGGTCGAGGACCGCGCCGATTCAAGCTTCGCCGGCCAGTTCGAAAGTTTTCTCGGCCTGACCGACGACGGCGAATTTTTCACTGCATTGCGCGCCTGCTGGGCGGCGTTGTGGACCACCAATGCGCGCCGCTCGATGGCGCAGCACGGCCTCGATCCGTCCGGAACCGCGATGGCGGTGCTGGTGCAGCCGTTGGTCGCCGCGCAGGCATCCGGCGGCGGCCTGAGCGAAACTGCCGAAGGCCACATGCTCATCTCTGCCACCTGGGGCCTCGGCTCGACCATCGCCCAGGGCGAGGTGGTGCCGGATCGCATCGTGCTGTCGCGCCACGGTTTTGTTCGCAGCAATCAGGCCGGCCGCAAAAACCACCGTGAAGGCTGCGTGCACGGCACAGGCGGCGGCACGGCAGCCCAGGCCGTGCCTGACGACTTGGCGCGCGCGCCCTGCCTCTCCGCCGGACAAGCCACCGCGCTCGGCCGGCTGCTGCGCAAGGCCGAAACCGTGCTCGGCATGCCGGTCGAAATCGAATGGGCGTGCGACAATGACGGCTTCAAGCTTCTTCAGGCGCGGCCGTTGCGCGTGCAGGCTGCCGCGGTGCCGGATGAAATCTGGCTCAAGCATCCCGGGCTCAACGGCCATCCGGCCGGCATCGGCTGGGGCTCGGGCCGCGCTGTGGTGGTGAATTGCGAATGCGAACTCTCGCGCGTCGCGCCCGGCGACATTTTGGTCACCCGTGTGGCCGGACCGGCGCTGTCGCATATCCTGCCGCGCGTCGGCGGCGTGGTCGCCGAGCTGGGCGGCTCGACCTCGCATCTCGCGTCGCTCGCTCGCGAGCGCGGCATCCCCATGGTGCTCGGCGTGCTCGACGCGACGGCGCACATTCCCGACGGCGCCCAGGTCGCGGTCGACGGCGTCGCCGGCATCGTGCGGTGGCGCGCCTGATGGCAGAAAAAGAAAAACAAGCAAAACAACCGGCGCGCCCGCGCATCTTCGTGACGCAGCCGGTGTCCGAACACGCGCTCGAACGCCTGCGGACGGTGGCGCGGGTGACGGTGTTCGCCGATTCGAGCCGCACCATCCCGAAGCGCACGCTGATCGCGCAGGTGCGCGAGGCCGACGTTCTGTTTTGTTTGCTGCACGACAAGATCGACCGCAACGTGATCATGGCGAACCCGAAGCTGCGCCTGATTGCCGCGCAGTCGATCACGCCGTCCAATATCGACGTTGCGGCGGCGACGGAGCGGCGCATCCCGGTGACCGTGACGGCGCCCATCACCACCGAGGCGACGGCGGACCTGAATTTCGGCCTGATGATCGCAGTGGCCCGGCGCATGCTCGAAGGCGACCGTTTGGCACGCGCCGGCAAATTTCCGGGAAGCCAGTCGGCGTACCTCTTGGGCAGCTCCGTCTGGGGCAAGACGCTCGGGCTGATCGGCGGCGGCGGCCTGATCGGCAAGGCAGTGGCACGCCGCGCCCACGGCTTTTCCATGCGCGTTCTGTACTGGACGCCGCGGCGCAAGCCCGAGCACGAGGAGCGCGAAGCCGGCCTCACCTTTGTGCCGCTCGAGGAGTTGCTCCGCGAATCCGACTTCGTCTCGATCCATTCGCCGCTCAACGCCGAGACCCGGCATCAGATCGGCGCGCGCGAGCTGCGGCTGATGAAAAAGACCGCGTTCCTGATCAACACCGCGCGCGGCGCCATCCCCGACGAAGCCGCCTTGGTGCGCGCGCTGCAACGCAAGGCAATCGCCGGCGCCGGCCTCGACGTGTTCGAGCACGAGCCGAAGGTCGACAGGGCGCTGCGCCAATTGCCGAACGTCGTGCTTACGCCGCATCTCGGCAGCGCCACGCCGGAAGTGCGCGAGGCCATGGCGGCGATCGTGGTCGACAACATCCTGGCCTTCCTCGGCGGCCACAAACTGCCGAACTGCGTCAATCCGCAGGTGTTTGCTCTGTGATGAAGCCGGCATCACGATATAGCGGTGATCGCGAATAGCGAATGGCGGGTGGCGAATGGACAGTAGCGGCAACATATTTCCATTCGCCATTCGCCATTTGCTATTCGCCATTCGCTATTCGCTATTCGCATCCGGAGATTTGCGCTCATGCCGCACATAGCCATCGCCATTACCGACATCCCCTTCCCTTCGCTCGACCCCGCGAAAAAAGCGCTGGCGCGGCTCGATCCGGAATACCGCATGGCCAACAGCCCATCGGCCGAGGACATTTTGGCGGTGGCGCGCGACGCCGATGCCATCCTGGTGACCTATGCGAAGCTATCCGGCGATCTCTTGCGCCAGCTGACGAAATGCAAGGCGATCGGCCGCTTCGGGCTTGGCGTCGACAACATCGACCTGCCGGCCGCCAAGGCCTGCGGCATCGCGGTGAATTACGTGCCGGATTATTGCCTGCGCGAAGTGTCGGATCACGCCATGGCGCTGCTGCTCGCGCTCGCCCGCAAGGTGACGCTCGCCGACAAGCTGGTGCAATCCGGCCGCTGGGAGGTGCCGCCGCTGGTGCCGCTGCGGCGGCTCGAAGGCCAAGTGCTCGGCCTGATCGGCTTCGGCAACATCCCGCGCGCGTTGGCGCCGAAGGCCAAGGCGTTCGGGCTCAAAGTCCTGGCGCACGATCCATACGTCACCAAGGATGTGCTCGATGCCGCCGGCGTCGCAGGCGTGAGCTTCGACGAGCTGTTGGCGCGCTCGGACTTCGTGTCGGTGCACGCGCCGCTGTTGCCGGCGACGCGCGGGCTGATGAACGCCGCCGCGTTCGCCAAGATGAAAAACGGCGCCTATTTGATCAACACCGCGCGCGGCCCGCTGGTCGACGAACCGGCGCTGATCGCCGCGCTCAATTCCGGCCGGCTCGGCGGCGCCGCGCTTGATGTAGTGACAACGGAGCCGTTGGCAAAGGACTCGCCGCTCGTCGGCCGTGACAATGTCATCCTCACCCCGCACATTGCCTTCTATTCGGTCGAAGCGCTCGAAGAGCTGCAGACCAAATGCGCCGGCGACGTGGCGCGCGTTCTGTCGGGGGAGAAGGCGGTCTATCCGATTTCGGCGTAGGGTCGCGGTTTTCGCTACGCCGCCGCGACCGCGATGCCTTCCTGCTCGCAGCTGTTGGCCACGTCGCACACGGTGGCGCGCTGCATGTCGCGCTTCCAGCGCAGGTCGTCGAACTCGGTGCCGCGGTGCATGGTGCAGCGATCGTCCCAGATGACGAGATCGTGCACGCGCCAGCGATGGGTGTAGATGAATTGCCGTTGCGTGGCGTGAGCGACGAGCTGGTCGATGAGCGCGCGCCCCTCGGCCTCGGGCATGCCGAAAATACGGCCGGCGTGAGACGCAAGGTAGAGCGACTTGCGGCCGGATTCCGCAATCGTGCGCACCAAGACCTGCGGCACCGGCGGCAGTCCCTGCCGCTCCTCGTCGCTGAAGCTGGCAAAGCCGAGCCGTGCGCGCGAATTGAAAATCGAATGCTCCGCCACGAGGCTTGCGAGCCGGCGCTTCATGTCGTCGGGCAGCGTATCGTAGGCTGCGCGTTCGTCGGCGAATTCGGTATGGCCGCCGACCGGCGGGATCGAACGCGCATAGAGCAGCGAGGCGCGTGCCGGCAGCCGCTTGAACGAGCTGTCGGTGTGCCACAGCCTGTTGCCGAGCTGAAACAGGCGCTGGCGCGAATCCTTGCCCCATACTTCATTCTCGGGACCGAGGTTCGATACGTCGGCAAATTCCTTCGGCACACGCAACTTCGCGTCCTTGCGAAACAGCGCGATGGTGGTCTCCAGCGGACCGAAATGCCGGGCGAAGTCGAGATGCTGGTCGGCCGACAAATGCTGATCGGGAAAAATCAGCACTGCGTATTTGGCGAACGCGTCTTTGATCGCCGCAACGTCGGACGGCTCGAGCGGCCGCGACAGATCGAGGTCGCCGATTTCGGCGGCAAAGCTTGGCGTGACCGGGCAGATGGTGATGCTCATGGGCGCCGCCTCCATACCACGTTTTCACCATTGCATCATAATGGGCCGGCGCGCGCAATTGCGCTTGCGTTACGAGCGTCCCCGCTCCCGCTCGACGATGACACGCACCGCTTTGCCGCCGATATGCGGATGCGGCAGCCGATAAATTTGGGCAATGCGCCGAAATCTTGCGCGAGCTTGACCCAGTACTGGCCGCTTGATTGTATGAGCGGCCTTCCGCACCGTGCAAGGACGCGGCCGTGCCAATCCGTCATCTCTTTGCCATTGCGCTTGCTCTGATCGCCTGTTGTGCCACGCAAGCATCGGCGGCGATGGCGCAAACCGCGCCAGGTCCGGCAACGAAACCGCCGGCTGCGCCGGACCCGGCCGTCATGCGTCCGATGGTCTTTTATGACGCGCATGGCGAAGCCAATGCCTGCGGGCCGGGTTGCAGCGACTGGATAGCGGCGGAGGGCAAAATCGACAGAGGCACGGCCGATCGCCTGCAGCATCTGCTTGTGCGGCTTAAAGGCGCTCGGCCGCCGATATTTTTCCACTCCCCTGGCGGCCTGGTCATCGGCTCAATCTTGCTTGGGGAGATTATCCGCGCGCGAAAGCTGACCGTCAGCGTCGGCCATACCGTTCCGTTGAGTTGTGATCGCGACCCGAAAAGTCAAAATTCATGCGACGCGGAAATTCGCGCCGGGCACCCGATCAACGCGAAACTCGATTTGCTCACCGCCATGTGCAATTCAGGATGCGTGTATGCGCTCGCCGGCGGCGTCGTTCGTCTCATTCCGCCCTGGGTGACGCTCGGCATCCACGACGTCGGCTTTGACCCGGCCGCAGCAACGATTCGGCACCCCAGCGCCCGGGTCATTGAAACTGCGAAGGCGGTGATCGACAGAAGGCTGCGCAATTATATCCGCCGTATGGGTATCGATGAGGGGTTGCTGACCGAAGCACTCGCGACTCCATTCACCTCGATGGGGCGGCTCACGCGCGACGACGCGGCGCGCTTCGGATTAGACCGCAGGGAATTCGGCGAAACGGTATGGCAGTTCGCCGACAAGCCTCAGCCGACGATCAGAAAGCTGTTCTTTGTACGCGCCGACAATGGCGAGCACCGCTACGTCAACGCCCTCGTGAGCGTGTCCTGCGTGCCGCGGCTTCGCGGCAGTGCCATCGCGGTGCTGGCGCGCCAGCGCCTGGCCTCCGACACTGAGACGGTCGTGGGGCCGTCGGCCGTAAGCATCCGCGTCAACGAGCGCGACATTCGTCTTGCTCGCGTGACGTCTGCCAAGATCTATCTGTGGGGCGGCCGGCTTGCCTTGACAGCCCTCGCGACGGCCTCAGACGAAACCGCCATGTCGGTGCCCGGAGAGGAACTCGGCCGTCAGCAAAGCCCCGCAGGCGATATCAGCCTCGCCATGACCGGATTCTCGGCGGCCTATGCGAAATTCCAGAAGGTCTGCGCTGAGGAAACAGCGCAGACGACCGGCATGCCGCCGCTTCCTAGCCGTCTACAATCGGCGCCGAACGCCATCGCGATGCCGCCGCTTTCTTCCAATCCACCTGCGATTGGCGCGAGCCGCCTCGCAGTCGATGCGACGCTCGGCGCGCCGACGAAAACGGTCGGTACCACCGCGCTCTATGGCTATAGCGCGTCGGACGGCGAGCACAAAATCATCGCTGCTTATTTCGATGGATCGGGCCACCTGCAGCGCCTGGCACGCTATGTCTTGAAAGATGGAAAAATTTTTGACGAGGTCAGCCAGACTGAATTGAGCAAAGGACAAGAGCTTGACCCTGTCCGCGATCTGCTTGCTGACACGAATATCGGAGCGGGGCCGCCCAGCAAGTCACAAGATTCAACTGGAACTTCGACGATCAGCGTGCCCGATCGGCCTCGTCCCTGACGTTCATTCCGCCGTCCAGCCGCCGTCGAGAATAAGCGCCGAGCCGGTCATCAGCGAGGAGGCGTCGGAGGCGAGGAACACGATGGCGCCGGTAAGGTCGTCGAGCTGGCCGAGCCGGCCGAGTTTTATTTTCGACAGCACTTCGTCGCGAAATGCCTTGTTCGCAAAGAACGGTTTTGTCATCGGCGTTTCCAGAAAGGTCGGGCCAAGGCTGTTGACGCGGATGGCGTGCGGCGCAAGCTCGATCGCCATCGCCTTGGTAAAACCCTCCATGGCATGCTTGGAGGCGCAATAGACGGTGCGCCGCGCGGCGCCGACATGGCCCATCTGCGAGGAAATATTGATGATCGAGCCCGGCAGCTTTGCTTCGACGAGGCGCAGGGCTACCGCCTGCGCCACGAAAAACGCAGCCCGCACGTTGAGCGCGAAGATGGCGTCGAAATCCTCGGCCGTGACGTCCGGCAGCAAAGCCGGCCGGTTCATGCCGGCATTGTTGACCAGGATTTGAAACGGCGCGGCCGCGGCTATGGCGCGCCGCACCGCCTCAACGTCCGTCACGTCGAGCGGCAGCGCCGCGGCCTGTTGACCGCGGGCGCAGATGGCGGCGGCGGCACCTTCGATTTCGCCCCTGGTGCGCGCCGCGAGCGTCACATGCGCGCCGGCCTCGGCCAGCGCCGAGCCGGCCGCAAGGCCGATGCCGCGTCCGCCGCCGGTGACCAGGGCACGCCTGCCGTCGAGCCGGAACGATGGAGTTTTGGCGAGGTCGATCGGCATCTGTGCTTCACGTCACTCCGCCGCCTGCGCGTAGGGCACGTTGCGGCCGCCGTAGCGGCGGACGCGCACGTTGGCCTGCTCGGCGTGAGCAAGGAAGTGCTCGAGCACGCAGAGCCGCGAGCAGACCTCGCCGATCTTGGCGCTGGCTTCGTCGGTGAGCACCTTCTGATAGGTGCAGGTCTTGAGAAACTTGCCGACCCACAATCCGCCGGTATAGCGCGCCGCCTTCTTGGTCGGCAGCGTGTGGTTGGTGCCGATCACCTTGTCGCCATAGGCGACGTTGGTGCGCGGGCCCAAAAACAGCGAGCCGTAGTTCTTCATGTTGGCGAGAAAATAATCGGGATCGCGCGTCATCACCTGGACGTGCTCGGAGGCGACGCGGTCGGCCTCGCGCACCATCTCGGCCTCGTCGTCGCAGACGATGACTTCGCCGAAATCGGCCCAGGCCTTGCCGGCGAGATCGGCGCTCGGCAGGATTTTGAGAAGCCGCTCGACCTCGGCCATGGTCGCCCGGGCGAGCTTCTCCGAATTGGTGATGAGAACCGCGGGCGAGGTCGGCCCGTGTTCGGCCTGGCCGAGCAGGTCGGTGGCGCACATTTCGCCATCGACGGCCTCGTCGGCGATGATCAGCGTCTCGGTCGGCCCGGCCAGGAGGTCGATGCCGACGCGGCCGAACAATTGGCGCTTGGCCTCGGCGACGTAGGCGTTGCCCGGTCCGACCAGCATGTCGACCGGCGCGATGGTTTCGGTGCCGAGCGCCATGGCGGCGACCGCCTGCACGCCGCCGAGCACGAATATCTCGTCGGCGCCGCCGAAATGCATCGCCGCGACGATCGCCGGATGCGGGGCGCCGCGATACGGCGGCGCGCAGGCGATGATCTTCTTCACGCCGGCAACGCGCGCGGTGACGATCGACATGTGCGCCGAGGCGACCATCGGATAGCGTCCGCCGGGCACGTAGCAGCCGATCGAGTTCACCGGGATGTGCTTGTGTCCGAGCACGATTCCGGGCAGCGTCTCGACTTCGAGGTCGCGCATGGTGTCGCGCTGCTTCTGCGCGAAATTGCGCACCTGCGCCTGGGCAAACTTGATGTCGTCGAGATCGCGCTTTTTCACCTGACCGATGGCGCGCTCGATCTCGGCCGCCGTCAGCTTGAACGAGGCCGGCGACCAATCGTCGAACTTTTGCGACAGCTCGCGGACCGCGGCGTCCTTGCGCGCCTCGACCTCGGCGAGGATTTGCTCGACGGTCTCGCGCACCTTGGCGTCGGCCGCCTTGATCGCACTCGCATCCATTCCGCGCTTGAGATATCGAGGCATGCGACACTCCCTTTATTTTATTTTCCTCCCCCTGAAAGGGGGAGGATGCCGCCAAGCGTAGCGCAGGCGGCAGGTGGGGGTCACGGCGCGTGTTATGACCCCCACCCGGCTCGCTTCGCTCGCCGACCTCCCCCTTTCAGGGGGAGGAAGGATACCGTCACTTGATCGCCTGCGGATTGAGCGGCGAGCCGGTGGCGCCGGTGATGACCAGCGGCGGACCGCAGAAGAAGAACTCGTAGATGCCGTCTTCGTCGCAATCCTCGGCGAGCTCCTTGAGATAGAAAATCTCGCCCATGCAAAGGCCCATTGCCGGGATCACCACCCAGTGCCACGGCTGGTTGGCTTCGGTGGTCTCGTTCGGCCGCACCTCGACGCCCCAGGTGTCGGTGCAGATCGCGGCGATCTCCTTGTCCTGGCACCAATAGCAGTTTTCGAACTTGACGCCGGGCGCATCGCCGCCCGCATAGCCGCCCCATTTGCCCTCGGACAGGCAGCGCTCCATCTGGCCGGTGCGGATGATGACGAAGTCGCCGCGGCCGATCGCCACGTTCTGCTGCTTGGCGCACTTGTCGAGCTCGTCGTTGGCAATGCTCTCGCCGTCCTTGAGCCAGGGCACGCCGCGCAAGCGTGCGATGTCGAGCAGCACGCCGCGGCCGACCATCTTGTTCTTGGAGTGCTCGATGCCGAGCACGTTCAAGCCCTTGGCGTCGATCAGCTTGGCATCGTAGCCGTTATAGGCCTTGTCCTCGTAGAAGATGTGGCCGAGCGCGTCCCAATGGGTGGCACCCTGCACGCACAAGGTCAGCGTATCGTCGGCGTAGCGGATCTTGTTCCAGTCCTGCCGGCCGGCAATCGCGTCGGTGCCGGTCGCCAGCATCTGGTGGATCGGATTGAAGCGGCCGCCGAACAGGCCGGTCTGCGGCCCCTTGGCGTCGAGCGGAATGCCGAGCGCAAAGACCTTGCCGGTGCGGATCAGGCTCGCGGCCTTGACGATGTCCTCCGGGCGCACGTGGTTGAGCGTGCCGATCTGGTCGTCCTTGCCCCAGCGTCCCCAATTCTTCAGCTTTGCCGTCGCCTCCGCGATCGCCTG
>JASHPU010000107.1 GCA_030037885.1 Xanthobacteraceae bacterium
GCGGCCTGAGGTGATATCTCGACATTCCCCGAAAACTCTTCGCCCGATCAGCCGAAGCGGCCGGCGAACGTCCTGCCCGGCCCATCATACCAAAGCAACGGTGGCCATCCCAAGGCATCGACCGCCTGTTCAAAGCGTCCGGCGGGCGGCAAAACCCCGCATGGTTAAGCCTTCGCCGGCTCCTGCAGGCACGCGTAAAGCAGGTGATCCTGCCAGATGCCGTTGATGCACAGGTACTCCCGGGCATAGCCCTCGCGGACAAAACCGGTCTTTTCCAGGAGCCGGATCGAGGCCGTATTGGTGGGAATGCAGGCCGCCTCGAGCCGATGCAGCCGCAGCGTCGTAAAGGCAAACGGAATGACGGCTGCGACCGCGGCTGTCATGTAGCCGTGGCGAATAAAGGGCAAGCCCATCCAGTAGCCGAGGCTCGCCGCCTGCGCCACCCCGCGGCGGATGTTGGCAAGCGTCAAGCCGCCGACCAAGGCGCCATCGCGGTTGCGCAGGATCACGAAGGCGTAGCCCTGGTCGGAGCGCAAATCTTCGACGTAGCGGCGGATGCGGCGGCGAAAGGCGCCGCGCGTCAGGTCGTCGGCCGGCCAGGTCGGCTCCCAGGGGATGAGAAATTCGCGGCTTTTCTCGCGCACTGCCGCCCACTCGGCGTAATCGGTCATTTGCGGCGTGCGCAATGTCACGCCCTCGCCGGGAATCGAGGCGATTGGCTCGGAAAAATTGATGGTGCGGAAGAACGCCATCGCACGAGGCTCAATGCGGCGCGCCGATGCGCCGACCCGGAACGTTCGGCGTCGGCGTTCGCATCAGGCGGCACGGCGCGTGAGAGTCTCGGCAATCGCCGCGGCGCTTTCAAGTCCCGAGCCGAGACCGAGCATGGCAACGGCCTGCTTGCCGCCCGCCAACAGCGCACGGCCGGCCGCGCGAGCGCTCTCGACGCTGACCGCTTCGACCTTGGCGACCAGTTCGTCGGTTGGCATCGGCCGACCAAATACGATCAGCTGCCGCGCCAGCTGGCCGATGCGGTCGCCCGAGCTTTCCAGCGCCATCAAGAGGCCGGCCTTCATCTGCGCCTTGGCGCGCCCGATCTCCGCTTCAGACAGCGTTTCGGCCGTGTTGGCGATTTCCTCGACGATGAGCCGCATCAATTCCGGCGTGTCGGCCGCATCGGTGCCGGCATAGAGACCGAACATGCCGATGTCCGAATAGGGAAAATGGAACGAGGAGATCGAGTAGCACAGACCACGCTTTTCGCGCGCTTCCTGGAACAGCCGCGATGACATGCCGCCGCCGAGCACGCTGGTGAACGTCTGCAGCGAGTAGAGCGAAGGATCGTTCTGCGCCACCCCGGGCAACGCCAGGGCGACGTGCACTTGTTCCAGCTTGCGCTTCTCGACGCGGGTGCCGCCGCCAAAATGCGCCGGCTCCGGCCGGCGACCTGCCGGACCGTTGAAGCCGGCAAACCGCTTCTCCACCTCGGCGACGACCGCCGCATGGTCGACGGCGCCGGCAGCGGCGACGACCATGTCGGGCCCCCGATAATGCCGGCCGAGATAGTCGCGCAGCTTGGCGTCGTCGAACGATCGCACCGTCTTGGCGGTGCCGAGGATCGAGCGGCCGAGCGACTGGTCCGGAAACGCGGCCGCCTGCAGGTGCTCGAACACCAGGTCGTCGGGCGCGTCGGCGACGGCGCCGATTTCCTGCACGATGACGTTCTGCTCGCGCAGCAATTCGTCGGGGTCGAACGCAGGCTCCGAGAGGATGTCGGACAGCACGTCGAGCGCCAGCGCCACGTCGTTTTTCAGGACGCGGGCGAAATAGGCGGTGTTCTCGGTGCCGGTCGCGGCGTTGAGATCGCCGCCGACCGCCTCGATTTCTTCGGCGATCTGGCGCGCGGTGCGCCGCCGCGTGCCTTTGAACGCCATGTGTTCGAGCAGATGCGAGATGCCGTGCTCGTCGCGGCGCTCGCCGCGGCTGCCGGCATTGATCCAGACGCCGAGCGACGCCGTCTCCAGATGCGGCATGCTGTCCGTCACCACGGCGATGCCGGACTTCAGGGTGGTCAACGCAACGCTCATGCTGCCGCTCCTTCCTGCGCGGCACGGCTCGTCGCCAGGACGAAACGCTCCACCGCTGACTGCTCGGCCGGCAGCGCGGTGACGCGCTCCGGCCGCGTATCGAGATCGCAAAGCCATTCCGGCAGAGCCGGCCGCGTGCCGCAGGCCGCCTCGACCGCATCGGGAAATTTGGCCGCATGCGCGGTCGCGAGCACCACCATCGGCACCGCGGGATCGCGCTGCTCCTTTTCCGCCACCGCAATGCCGACCGCGGTATGCGGATCGACCAAGCTGCCGGTCTCGCGCTTGACGGCGCGGATGGTGGCGGCGACCTCGTCCTCGTCGGCGCGGCCGGCGGCGAACAGCGCACGCAGCCGCGCCAGCGCGTGGGCCGACAGCGTGAACCGCCGCGATTGCTCAAGCGAGCCCATCAACGCCCGGATCGCATTGCCGTCGCGGTCATAGGCATCGAACAGGAGGCGCTCGAAATTCGAAGAAAGCTGGATGTCCATCGACGGCGAGGTGGTCGGCACGACCGCGCGCAGCGCGTAGGTGCCGGTCGCCAGCGTTCGGGCGAGAATGTCGTTGAGGTTGGTGGCGATGACCAGCCGGTCGATGGGCAAGCCCATGCACAGCGCGACGTAGCCGGCATAGATGTCGCCGAAATTGCCGGTCGGCACCGTGAAGGCGATCTTCCGGTACGGCGCACCGAGCGCCACTGCGGCCGTGAAGTAATACACGGTCTGCGCCAGGATGCGCGCCCAGTTGATCGAATTGACGCCGGAGAGGCGCACGCGCTCGCGAAACGCGGCGTGATTGAACATCGCTTTGACGAGCGCCTGACAGTCGTCGAACGTGCCCTCGACCGCGACCGCGCTGACATTGGCGGCCGGCACCGTCGTCATCATGCGGCGCTGCACGTCGGAGATACGGCCACTGGGAAACAACACGATCAGGTCGACGCGCTCGCGATCGCCGAACGCCTCGACCGCAGCGCCGCCGGTATCGCCGGACGTCGCCACCACGATGGTGCGGCGCTCGCCGCGCGACGCCAGCACGTGATCCATCAGGCGCGCCAACAGCTGCATCGCGACGTCCTTGAACGCCAGCGTCGGCCCGTGAAACAGTTCGAGCGCGAAGGTGTTCGCGTTGAGCTGGGCGAGCGGCGCGACGGCCGGGTGGCGGAAGCCGCCATAGGCCTCGCGCGCCATGCGGGAGAGGTCGGCTTCGCCGATGGCGTCCTCGGTCAAGCGCCGAATGACGTCGACGGCGACTTCGGCGTAGGGCCGGCCGGCGAACGAGGCGATGTCCTGCGGCGCGATGCGCGGCCAGGATTGCGGCAAGTATAGGCCGCCGTCCGGGGCCAAGCCCGCCAGCATCGCCTCGGCGAAACCGAGCGGCGGGGCTTCGCCCCTGGTCGATACGTGACGCACCGGCATCCTTCCGCGGCCGCCGGGACATCCCGCGCCGCCACATAAGCCATTGATAAAACAGCGTTTCTCTTACGCCCTTCGATGCACGCGAGGCCGTTTGCAGCCGCACACTAATAGGAAATCAGCGGCCTTCACAAGGAAGGTGAAACGCCGGCCCGCGGCCCCTCGTTTCCCGGCCGGCCGGCGTTTTCGCGCTGGTTGCCGACCGCCCAGGAGATGAACATCACGACCAGGACGCCCGCCAAGCCGTACCAAGTCAGGGCATATTGCAAATGGTTGTCGGGAAGGGTCACCATAAGCTTGCCGGGATGCGGCAAGCCGCCGGGCGGCGCTGGGCTTTCCTGCTCGACGTAGAACGGCGCTACCGGTCCAAGGCCCTTGGTAAGGCCCTTGGCGGCGGCGATAGCCGCAGGATCGCCCGTGAACCACAGGTTCTGCGCCGGTTCATCGGTCGGCGTGAACCAATGCCGGGTATCGGGCCAGCGCAACGCACCCACGATGGTTATCGGTCCGGCGATCTCGCCCTGCGGACGCGATTTGGGATCTTGCCGGCCTTCGGGCACGAAGCCGCGATTAACGAGCACTGTGCCGCCATCGGCCAGATGCGCCGGCGTGAACACCCAATAGCCGGGACCGGACACGTCGGGACGGAACGTCGACGGCGCCGCATAGACCAAGGCTTCTTTGGCGTTGTCGAACCGCGCCGTGAGGGTGACGCGATGATATTGCAGCCGGCTCACATCGAGGTTCGACCAGGTCGACGCCGCCGGCAATGGGATCGGCGGCGCGGCGAGTTGCGCGGTGAGCGCCGCGATCAAGCCTTCCTTCCAGGTCTTGCGCTGCAATTGCCAAGTGCCGAGACCGATCAGGACCGCAAACGCGATCGTCGCCGGAATGACAAGGCCGCGCCAAGTGCGGCGTGAAGTCCGGGGCGAATTGCGCTGCGGCTTTGCGGCTGCGGTCACGGTGCGCCGGTCCCGCCGAACCGCCCCTCTTCGGCCTTGTGATAATATTGCAGCGCGATCATCAAGCCTTTCATCGGCCGCAGCGGGCCGAGCGTGACGATCAGAATGAGCGGCAGCCACAGCACGGCGTGCACCCAATACGGCGGGTGATAAAGAGCCTCCGTCACCAGCGCGGCGCCGACCACGATAAAGCCGGCCAAGAACATGATGAAGACAGCCGGACCGTCGCCTGCATCGGCGAAGCCGTAATCGAGCCCGCAGGCCTCGCAGCGCGGCAGCAAAGTCAGAAAGCCGCGGAACAGTTTGCCCTTGTCGCAACGCGGACAGGAGCAACGCAGGCCCGCGACCATGGCTCCTGCGAGCGAGTCGATCGGCGGTTTGGTCATGGCGTCCGATATCGTGAGCCGCTTGCGCGCGCGCAAGCGTGCGGCGCAGACCGCGGCGCGCAGCCGCCAGCCTGATGGCAAGCCGTCTTACCGTGTGCGATTGCCATGCACAATGCCCGCGGCGTTGCGCCGCGTCGTCACCTCGTAGCGCGGCAGCGCGATGGCGCGGAAGCGGCGCGAGCGCGTGATCGGCATGGCCCGCCTCGATACGCCTCGACCGCGCTCGCCATGTCGGCCGCCATGTCAGCCGCCACGTGCAGGCGCGCGCTGATACGACGGACGAGTTTCTTTGGGCGCGCTGGTCCTTTGGGCGCGCTGCTTGCGGATCGGCCATTCAGCGCGCCACCGCCTCCACCAGAACGACGATGCAACGGCGCTGCCGTGCATCACGGACGTTCATGAACGAAGCGGGGCAATGCGGTTCACGATCGCGCCCGAATCACGATCGGCACCGCCTTCAAGGTACGGCAGGCGCGCGCATCGTCAGTAAGCGGCGAGCGAACCGGCATCGGATAAAGGAGCACCTTCGCGTGGCGAAAGTCGTTTTGCCGCGGCGGCATCCCTTCGCGCGTGCGGCGTCCACGCCACCGCCCGATCGGAGTTGGCGAGCCCATAGCTGGCGACAATCGAGCGCGCCAGTTGCTCCTCGTTGGCCTCGCCGCTCACCAATGACGCCCACAGAATGCCGGTCTCGGACAGACCATCGAGCGGCACGCTATCAGCGCCGAGCGACACAAAGCCGGCGCGTCTTAAGTCTAGTATCAGCGCCAACGGCATCGCGCCGATGAATCGCGCCAGGTTCCGTTTATAGCGCGGCGGCCGCCAATAGATGTCGACCCGGACCGTGCCGTGGTCGCTGCGCAGCCGGCATATGATGCCGTCGCGCCGGACCGCGCGCTTGAGCGTGACGAGCTGATGTTCGGCCCTGCTGGTCAATGCGTGATGCCCTTTGGCGTCAGCCTGTGAGCATCGGCGTTCGACCGGTGGACAAGCTGCGCAATTTTTATTTGTACACACCCAACACGTAATCTAAGATCGTAATCGCCGTTCAGTCATTAACGGTGCGTTGTACATTAATTCGATGGTATCTAACGTATGAGCCGCATCGAGACTCCGCCTGTTCCACTATTTCGTGGCGGTCGCCGAGGAGCGGCATTTCGCCCAGGCCGCCTTGCGGCTCGGCATGGCGCCGCCGACGCTCACGCATCAGATCAAAAAACTGGAAAGCCAGCTCAGCGTAAGGCTGCTGAAGCGAAAAGCAACACGAAAGTCGTCGTCACCGAGGCGGGCCGGCGCTTGTTGGCGGCGCGTGGTAAGCGCGCGGGTTGTCGGAGTAGGCCGCGAGCGAGCCGGCATCGGGTACAAAAGCAGCTTCGCAAGGTGAAGGTCCTTTTGCCTGACGCGCGCTCTTCGGCGAGCGCGACGTCCACGCCACCGCCTGATCGGAGTCGGTGAGCCCATAGCCGGCGAGAATCGAGCGTCCCCGTTGCTCCGCATGGGCCTCGCTGCTCACCAATGACGCCCATAGAATGCCGGCCTCGGACAGCCCCGCGACCGGTACGCTCTCAGCGCCAAGCGATGCAAAGCCGGCGCGTCTCAGGTCGATTATCAGCGCCAGCGGCATGGCGCCGATGAATCGTGCCAGGCTCCGTTTATAGCGCGGCGGCTTCCAATAGATGTCGATCCGAACCGTGCCGTTGTCGATACGCAGCCGACATAGAATGCCGTCGCGGCGGACCGCCCGCTTGAGCGTGATGAGCTGACGTTCGGCACTGCTGATCAATGGCGCAATCCGGGTTATTTTTGCTCTGCCGTCTCGGTGAATGATTTTACAACACAATGAAAAGTTGAAAAGATGAGACGTTATATACCCCCTCCTTGAAATGAGATAGCAAGAGACGCCGAAATTGATCGCCTATCAGGATTAATAATGGACGCCTGTCACTGCGGCGGCTTCAACACCCGCGACTGCTTGAGCAATTTGCTGAAACGCATCGCTTCCGATTGCAAGAATTTTTTGAGTTCCCGTGAGTTCATATAAAAGATTTCTATACCTGGTTTTCTCGGAGGCATCACGGATTTCCGAAACGGCAAAGGTTTTGAAGAACTCCCGATCACCGGCACACCATGGACGCGGCGAGATAAGGCGATAGCTCGCGCAGTACGAGGTCCGGCAAGCCGCCAGCCGCCCCGATCAGCTCGAATCTGAACGGCGTCGTGCCCGGCCAGTTCGCCACGCCGGACGCCACGTGCGCGACGGATAACAAGCTCGTGAACACAATGGCAGCAAGCTTTATTGTTCGCCTCAATCGCACCGGTCGCGTTTGTCAAATACCCGCATTACGTGTATAAGGGAAACGCGAACTCCGAGGCGACGAAAAATTTTGCGCAGAAGGGGTTCGGACCTTGGGTGCCGTTCATGGACCTGCGTCAGCTTCGTTACTTCGTCGGGGCCGTTCAGGCCGGCAGCCTGTCGCGCGCCGCGGATCAGTTGCACGTGGCGCAGTCGGCGCTCAGTCATCATCTTGCCGGCCTGGAGGCCGAACTGGATACGCAATTGGTGACCCGCGGCCGAAAAGGCATCGCGCTCACCGAAGCGGGCAACGTCCTATACCGCCACGCCGAAGCGATCCTCCGGCATCTCGAATCGGCCAAGCAGGCGGCCAAGAACGCACTCAACGTTCGTTCGGGCCGCGTCGCTGTCGGATTTCCGGCTGCCTTGGCGCCGCTCCTGAGTTACGAATTGTTCAAGCGGGTCCGCGCCGCATATCCGCAAATCCTGCTCTATGTCAGCGACGGCAACAGTGCGACGCTGCGGGAATGGCTGCTCAATAGCCGGCTCGATATCGCCCTCACGGACCAGCCTGAACGCGGCCTTGCCGTCGAGCTGCTGGCATTGGAAGAACTGTTCTATGTGACAGCCGACCTGGACACTTCGCCGATCGCCCTTGCCGATGCGGCGCGGCGTCCACTGCTGATGCCTGGTCCCGGCAGCGCCTGTCGACGGATCGCCGAGGAAGCTTTCAAGAAACAAGAACTGACCGTCGTGTCGATCGGCGAAATCAACACATTGAGCGCGCTGCACGGCGCCATCGCCTCGGGCATCGGCAACGCGATCCTGTCATGGGCTGCTGCTCACAACGGCGGTCAGAGACATGCGCTCAACTGCCGACGCGTAGCGGATGCGGAGCTGACCCGGCCGGTCGCGCTGTGCTTTGCCGACGCCGGCCAACGCAGTCCCGCTGTCGAAGCCGTCGCGGAGACTTTGAAAGCGCTGGTCTACGAACTGGCCGAGAGCGGCGCTTGGCAGGGCGTGTCGCTGATCAAGCCCAGCCGGAAGCCGGAGCATGCGCTGGTTCCGCAATAGACCGCGCGGACCCGGCAAGCATCGTCCAGATCGCGCGGTGCACCATCCAGGAAATGGCGGATCCACTCGCTCGTCATTGCGAGTTCCGCACCGGCCTTTCGGCCGACCCCGATGGATGAAAGTTCATTGAGATCAGCACGTCAGAGCATTTCCCGACGATGCTGAATCGTCATTGCGAGCGAGTGGATCGACCTGAAATCATCATGCTCTAAACTACACGTGAGTCGCGCCGCCGCCCCAGACGTAGATGCAGGCGAACAGGAACAGCCACACCACGTCGACGAAATGCCAGTACCAGGCGGCGAACTCGAAGCCGAGATGCTGGGTCGGCTTGAACTGCCCGGCCAGGGCGCGGAACAGGCACACGATGAGGAAGATCGAGCCGATGATCACGTGGGCGCCATGAAATCCGGTCGCCATGAAGAACGCGGCGCCGTACATGTTGCCCGAATAGTGGAACCCGGCATGGGAGTATTCCCATGCCTGGCAGAGGGTGAAGCTGATGCCGAGTGCGATGGTCAGCGCCAGGCCTTGCACCAGGCCCTTGCGATCGTTCTGCAACAGCGAGTGATGGGCCCAGGTCACCGTGGTGCCCGAGGTCAACAGAATGAGCGTGTTGAGCAGCGGCAAGTGCCACGGATCGAACGTCTCGATGCTCTTGGGCGGCCAGACGCCGCCGGTGAACGCGATCCGCCCGACGTCCTTCAGTTCGTCCGGAAACAATGCGGTGTTGAAATAGGCCCAGAACCAGGCGACGAAGAACATCACCTCCGAGGCGATGAACAGGATCATGCCGTAGCGGTGCGAGATCTGCACCACGCGGGTGTGATCGCCCTCGTGCTCGGCCTCGTTGATCACGTCGTGCCACCAGCCGATCATCGTGTAGGCGATGCCGATCACGCCGGCGCCGAAAATGATCGGCGCAAAGCTGACGAGGTGATGCATCCACAAGATCAAGCCGACCGCGATGACGAACGCCGAGGTGGCGCCGACTGCCGGCCACGGGCTGGGCCTGACCAGGTGGTAATCGTGGTGCGGCTTGGCGTGTGCAACATCAGCCATCGTCATCGTCTCCACTTTGCCGCGGCCGATCCTTGCCGTCCGCGCCTTTCCTCGTTGTTCAGATACCGCCGGCTTTCTCCGCCGCCGCGGTTCGCGCGGCCGCATCGCGCCTGGCCTGGCCGGCAGCCGCGGCCGGCGGCTGCGGCGAACGCACCGGATAGAAGGTATAGGACAGCGTGATCGTGTGCAGCTCGTCCTGCTCGGAATCCTTGCCGAGCTTGGGATCGACATAGAACACCACCGCCATGTCGCGGCTCTCGCCGGGCTGCAGCGTCTGCTGGGTGAAGCAGAAGCAGTTGATCTTCTCGAAATAGATGCCGACGGTCGGCGGGCTGACGTTGTAGCCGGCTTGACCGACGGTGACGCGCGCCGATTGATTGACGACCTTGTAGGAGATGGTCACCACCTGGCCGAGGTGGACGTCGATCGTGTTGCGTTCCGGCTCGAACAGCCACGACAGCCCGTCGGCGACATTGGAATCGAAGCGCACCCGGATGGTGCGCGCGGTTTCGTGGGTCGGCGGCGCCTTCGCCACCTGCGTGGTGCCGCCGAAGCCGGTGGTGCGGCAGAACCACGAATAGAGCGGCACCGCGGCGAACGACACGCCCACCATCAGCGCAACGAAGCCGCCGCACAGGAACGCGACGGCGAGATCGCGGCGGCTCGCCTTTCGAGTCTGCTGAAGATCGGTCCTCTCGCGCATGATCGATGTTACGCCGCTGCCGCTATTTGGTCGTTTGCACGGGACGCATATAGTCGTCCCCGGAGAGCGAAAGCGCGCCGGAGCCGAGCCTGACCATGGTCACCGCAAAAATCAGCAACACGAAAGCGCCGAGCGCCAGCGCGATCGCGATTGAACGCTCCCGGCGCGCGCGCAGCTGCTGCGCGGTGAGCTTGATCCCGGGCGGCTGCCGCTCCTGTTCGTTCATGGCGTCTGTCGACGTAATCATGCGAAATGGCCGAACAACCCCCCGGGCCTGCCGTCGATCAGCAGCATGGCGAACAGCAGGAACAGATAAAGGATCGAGAAGCCGAACAATTGCTTGCTGGCGCGGTGACCGTCGCGTTCGTTGCGCACGCGCAGCGCCAGCGCGATCAGAACGCCGCCGATCGGCAAAGCCGCCGCGCCATAGGCCGGCCCGGCATAGCCGAGCAGCCACGGCGCCACGCCGAGCGGCGCCAGGATCAGTGCGTAGCGCAGGATCTGCCGCCGCGTCTCGTCCTCGCCGGCGACGACCGGCAGCATCGGAATGCCGGCGCGGGCGTAATCCTCGCAGCGATAGAGCGACAGCGCCCAAAAATGCGGCGGTGTCCAGAAGAAGATGATGAGAAACAGCAGCACCGGCTCGACCGCGAGCGAGCCGGTCGCCGCGGCCCAGCCGATCATCGGCGGCAGCGCGCCGGCGGCGCCGCCGATGACGATGTTGTGCGGCGTCGAGCGCTTGAGCCAGACCGTGTAGATCGCGACGTAGAAGAAGATCGTGAACGCCAGCAGGGCGGCCGCCAAGACGTTGACGAGCAGGCCGAGGGTCACCACCGCGAAGGCGGCGAGCGTAAAGCCGAAGCCGGCGGCCTCGCCGGGGGTGATGCGGCCGCGCGGGATCGGCCGCGCCGCGGTGCGCGCCATGCGGGCGTCGATGTCGGCGTCGTACCACATGTTGAGCGCGCCAGCGGCGCCGGCGCCGACGGTGATGCACAACAGCGCAACCAAGCCGATCACCGGATGCACGTGGCCGGGCGCCACCACCAGTCCGACCAGGGCCGTGAACACCACGAGCGACATCACTCGCGGCTTCATCAGTTCGATATAGTCGCCGACTCCCGCGATCGAGGGCTCGACGCGTGCAAGCGTGATGCTCATCGGACTAACGGCAGCGTGTCATATGTGTGGAACGGCGGCGGCGACGGCAGCGTCCACTCCAGCGTGGTGGCGCCGACGCCCCACGGATTGGCGCTGGCCCGCTCCTTGCGCAGGAACGCTTGCAGGACGCCGTAGAAGAATATCAGCGCGCCGAAGCCGGAGATGTAGGCGCCGATCGACGAGATGAAGTTCCAGTCCGCATACGCGGCCGGGTAATCGGCGATGCGCCGCGGCATGGCGGCCATGCCCAGGAAGTGCTGTGGGAAGAACGCGACGTTGACGCCGACGAACGTCACCCAGAAGTGCAGCTTGCCGATGGTCTCGCTGTACATGTAGCCGGTGATCTTCGGGAACCAGTAGTACCAGCCGCCGAAAATGGCGAAGATGGCCGCAATCGCCATCACATAGTGGAAGTGGGCGACCACGTAGTAGGTACCGTGCAGCGCGCGGTCGACGCCGGCATTGGCCAGCACCACGCCGGTGACGCCGCCGATGGTGAACAGGAAGATGAAGCCGACCGCCCACAGCATCGGCGTCTTGAACTCGATCGAGCCGCCCCACATAGTGGCGATCCAGGAGAACACCTTCACCCCGGTCGGCACCGCGATCACCATGGTGGCGGCGATGAAATAGGCCTGCACGGAGGCCGACATGCCGACGTTGTACATGTGGTGGGCCCAGACCACGAAGCCGATGCCGCCGATCGACACCATCGCGTAAGCCATGCCGAGATAGCCGAACACCGGCTTCTTCGAGAACGTCGCCACGATCTGGCTGATGATGCCGAAGCCCGGCAGGATCAGGATGTAGACCTCGGGATGGCCGAAGAACCAGAACAGGTGCTGGAACAGCAGCGGATCGCCGCCGCCCTGCGGATCGAAGAACGTGGTGCCGAAATTCCTATCGGTCAGCAGCATGGTGATGGCGCCGGCCAGGACCGGCAGCGACAGCAACAGCAGAAACACCGTGACCAGCTCGGCCCAGACGAACAGCGGCATCTTGTGCATGGTCATGCCGGGCGCGCGCATGTTGAAGATCGTGGTGATGAAATTGATGGCGCCGAGAATCGACGAGGCGCCGGCGAGATGGATCGACAGGATGACAAAATCCATCGCCGGTCCGGGATGGCCGGAGGTCGACAGCGGCGCATACAGCGTCCAGCCGGTGCCGGCGCCGTAGGTGCCCGGCTCGCCGCCGAAGAACAGCGAGGCCATCATCAGGGCGAAAGAGGCCGGCAACAGCCAGAACGAGATGTTGTTCATGCGCGGAAACGCCATGTCGGGCGCGCCGATCATGATCGGGATCATCCAATTGCCGAAGCCGCCGATCATCGACGGCATGAGCACGAAGAAGATCATGATCAGCCCGTGCTCGGTGACGGTCACATCGTAGTAGTGCGTCTCGTGAAAGATCTGCAGGCCGGGATACATCAGCTCGGCCCGGATCAGCATCGAGGCGATGCCGCCAATGATGCCGGCGACCATCGCGAACACCAGGTACATGGTCCCGATGTCCTTGTGGTTGGTCGAATAAAGGTAGCGGCGCCAGCCGTGCGGGATCGCGTGCCCGTTGTCGTCGCCATGTGCCGCCGCCGCATCATGTGCCGCATAGTTGATCGTAGACATCGCAGTTCCTTCGTTACCGGTGCGCCTTATCGGCTTGTTAGCATCATTGCCGCGTGTTCACCGCCACACCGGGCCGGCCGCCGCCAATGCGGTCGGCGGCGCCGGCTGTTCGGCGGCGTATTTCTGTTTGGCCGCGGCGGCCCATTTGGTGAAGTCCTCGTCGCTCACCACGCGCACGGCGATCGGCATGAACGAATGATCGACGCCGCACAGTTCGGAGCACTGGCCGTAATACATGCCTTCGCGCGTCGCCTTGAACCAGGTGTCGTTGATGCGGCCCGGCACGGCGTCGATGCGGATGCCGAACGACGGCACCGTGAACGAATGGATGACGTCGGCGCCGGTCACCAGCACGTGCACGACCTTGTTGACCGGCACCACCATCTCGTTGTCGACGGTAAGGAGCCGCGGCTGCCCCGGCTTGAGGTCCTTGTCGGCGACCACGGTCGAATCGAATTCGAAATTGCCGTTGTCCGGATAGCTGTAGCTCCACAGCCACTGCTTGCCGGTGGCCTTGATGGTGAGATCGGGCTTCGGCACGTCGAGCTGGATGAACAAGAGCCGGAACGACGGCACCGCGATCAACAGCAGAATCACGACCGGCACGATGGTCCAGATCACTTCGAGCGGCGTGTTGTGCGTGGTGCGCGAGGCCACCGGATGGGCGCGTGCGTTGAAGCGCACGATGATGATGGCCAACAGGACGAGAACGAACACCGCGATCGCGGTGGTGATCCAGAACAGGAAGGTGTTGAAGCCGGTGATGTCGTCCATGACCGGCGTTACCGAGCCCTGCAGGCCGATTTGCCAGGGCGACGGCTGACCGATGCCGGCCAGTGCCGCGCTTGCGCCTGCAAGCGGAGCCGCCGCCATTGCCGCAATGGCAGCCAAGGGTGAGAACAAGCGTGAGAACAAGGGTGAGAACACCTTCATCTGTCTCTTTGGCTCCCTGTTTTGATCTGGGCCATGACCGCCCGCGGAGAGCGCGATTGCGTTCGGCGCGGACGATGACAGCCAGCCTGCTCTCGGCCCCGTTCGATCCTCCTTGACGCGGAGGACGTCGAGGCGCCGACGGGTTCGTTGCCTCGCAGGCGTCGGCGGGATTGGGGGAATCCCGGCCCCTCAAACCACAAATCGCGAGCTGCCGCAATGCACTCATCGCCGCTGCCGCACTGTCGGCCGGACCGCCCGCGTTACCGCGTCGCATGCATCCGCTATGGCGAGGTCCGGCGCGACCTTGGGCTGGCCACAATGGCGTGGTTTGGGACCTTGACACCGTTTGGTCGCCATGTAGGCAGGCGCCCGGCAAGCCGGGCGCGCCGGTGATTCGGCGACCGCGCGGCTGGCGGGGCGGCTTAAGGCGGCCGTGAGGGACGTGACATCATGGCGATAGGCGATCGCGCGCGGCGGCTGCGGATTCCGCCGGGGCGCGCGGCATCCGGCCTTGCTGCAGCCCTTGCCGCAGCCCTTGCCGCAGCGGCCGTCCTGTTCGGCGTGTCGGTCGGAGCGTGCGGCAGCGCGGCGGCGCAGGGCGTGGTGCGTTCGGTCTACGGCGACTGGCAGATCCGCTGCGAAACGCCGCCCGGCGCGCAGAGCGAGCAGTGCGCGCTGATGCAAAGCGTGACCGCCGAAGACCGGCCCAATGTCGGCCTGACCGTGATCGTGCTCAAGACCGCCGACCAGAAGGCCCGCGTGATGCGCGTGGTCGCCCCGCTCGGCGTGATGCTGCCGTCCGGCTTGGGGCTGAAGATCGACAACGCCGACGTCGGCCGCGCCGGCTTCGTCAAATGCCTGCCGAACGGCTGCATTGCCGAAGTGGTGATGGACGACACGCTGCTCAACAAGCTGCGCAACGGCCACACCTCGACCTTCATCATCTTCCAGTCGCCCGAAGAAGGCATCGGCTTTCCCATGAGTCTTAAGGGCTTTGGCGAGGGCTACGACAAATTGCCGTAGCGCAGCGCCAGCCCTCTGTTCCCCTCATCCTGAGGCGCCCGCGCGAAGCGCGGGCCTCGAAGGATGCAGGCCCCAGCGCCTCGGCCTCATCCTTCGAGGCTCGCTTCACTCGCACCTCAGGATGAGGTGAACTGGAGCGGCAGCGCCTGCGCGAGCACGTCGCGGCGGCGGCGCGACGCGCGATTGACGCGCCGTGCCGTAGCGCAGCGCCAACCCTCTGTTCCCCTCATCCTGAGGCGCCCGCGCGAAGCGCGGGCCTCGAAGGATGCAGGCCGAGGCGCCGGGGCCTACATCCTTCGAGGGCCGCTTCGCGGCCACCTCAGGATGAGGTGAAGACGCGGGTGAGGGTGCACATGTGCTGCGCGGTCGCGGCGCGGCCAATCGCCTCTCGCGTGATTGACGGGCCGCCGCTGCCGCGTAGGCTCGATGGCGCATGCCCAAGGACAATCCGATGCGCGTCAGTCGCAAAGCCCTCGCCGTCGCCGCGGCGCTTTTCGCCGGCCTGACGCCGGCCGCGGCGCAGAACGCCGCCTTCTATCCGAACCATCCGGTCATGCTGATCGTGCCTTACGGCGCCGGCGGCGTCGCCGACGTCGGCATGCGGCTTCTTGGCGCCAAGCTCGCCGCACGGCTCAAGCAGCAATTCGTCATCGAGAACCGGCCCGGCGCCGCCGGCATCGTCGCCGCGCAGGCCGGCGCCGCGGCCGCGCCGGACGGCTACACGGCCTTGATGACCGGCAACAACAACGCCATCGCCGCCGCGCTGTTCAAAAAGCTGCCGTACAATATCCTGACCGACTTCGCCTCGGTTTCGACCGCCTCGTTCTTCGATCTGTTGATCATCACCCGCGCCGGCTCGCCGCTGCACGCATTGCGCGACCTGGTGGCGGCCGCCAAGGCCAATCCGGGCAAGCTCAATATCGGCACCATCGTTCCCGGCAGCACGCAGAACCTCGCCGCCGAGCTGTTCACCAGCGCCGCCGGCATCAAGGCCGCGATCGTGACCTTCCGCACCTCGCCCGACATGGCCGGCGCCGTGATGCGCGGCGACGTCGACGCGGCGTTCGAGTTTTATGCCGCGGTCCACGGCCTGCTCGCCGACCACAAGCTTGTGGCGCTCGCGTCGACCGGCGCCGAACGCACCGCCTACCTGCCGGACGTGCCGACCGTGATGGAAAGCGGCATCAAGACTTACGAGGTCGACAGTTGGAACGGCCTGTCGGTCCCGGCGGCGACGCCGCAGCCGATCGTCGCCACGCTCAACGCAGCGATGAAAGACGTCATTCCCGACCCCGACCTGCAACGCAAAGCCGCGCAGATGGGCATGGCCATGCGGTCGAGCACGCCCGAGGCGATGACGGCGCGCATGAAAGCCGACATCGCCAAATGGGGCGCGGTGATCGAGAAAGCCGGCATCCCGAAGCGGGATTGAAGACCTTCCGTCCCCTGCTTGATTATGTTTTCCGCGCCCTCTTGTGCTTTGATTTCGGTTACCACAGATACACAATCACCGGCAGGCAGCGGCTTGCCTAGAGCTGCCCACGAAACGGCGACCTGCCGAAGTCTCCGTTCACCTACTGGCAGCGTTGGTGTCATCGGCTGACACAATTCCAATCGAAAACTTGATATTGGCCTGCGTTTGCGGGTGCCGTCGGCACCCGCAGATCGGCCAAGCGCGCACCGCTCGTGGGCGCACCAAAGAGACTTTAACAAAGGAGAAAAACGATGAATCACGAAAACCTGACTCTCCACCTCAAAGTCAAGGACTTTAACGCTTGGCGTACGAGCTACAATGGACACGAGAAGGATCGCACGTCTGCCAGCATTACCAACAGCAGGGTGTTCCGCAGCGCCGACGACGCGAATGACGTGGTGATCCTTACGGATGTCGCCGACGTATCAAAGGCCCGCACGTGGTTGGGCTCAAGTGAAATGAAGGCAGTGATGGAGAAGAGCGGCGTAGTGGGCTCGCCCAGCATCCGCTTCGCAGCTGCGGCCTAATTCGTACCTGAGACACGTCGTAGCGGGATGGCCCCGTGGCGTTATCGCGTCGCTGGCCCAACGATGGAAGCCCCAGCCGCGGTCCCCCAACTCTGGCTGGGGCAATCAAATTTAAACCGAGACACCACCGAAAATTCGCTGCCCATTAGGCTGTGGGTCATTCGGGTCTTGAGCGCTGGCGTCCTTCGGCTGGCGACGTCCGAATCTTCCCAAAAGCCGACCACGACGGAAAATAGCTCCGGCTAAAGCTTGCGCAAACGTTCCCTGGATCGCGCGTTGCGGGTCGGGGCCGCGCGGTTCTTGCAATCATACTCCGACCGCGTAGGGCGGATTAGCGCAACGTAATCCGCCAATTCGGGTCGCGCTCCGGTGCTGACGACCAGCGCACAGGTGACCGGCGCGACAAGCTTCAGCCTTCCAAGAAGTGGCCAAACGCCGCCAACGGTCGCACACGGTCGCAAACGATCTTTGTTATTGCCAGTATTGGCGCCGATAGTATCGCGCCGGGAACGCCCCACATCCAGAACCAGAAAACCAGAGATACAATCAACAGCACCGGATTGAGCGTGAAACGCCTGGCAAGCAGCATCGGCGTAATTGTCTCCCCCTCGACCAAGTGGATGCCGAAGTAAAGCCCGGCCGGGAGAAGCATCAGCCACACAGTTTTGGCGGCAAGTGCGCCGGCGAGCAGGAAAATCAGGACGCCCAGCAACGGGCCGAGGATCGGCACGAAATTCAAGAGGAAGGCCATCGTTCCCCACAGGGCGGGATCGCCCACCCCGGTAAGCCACATCACCGCCGCAGTGGCGATGCCCACGGCGGCGTTCATCGCGGTAATGGTCAGGAGATAGGCGGAAATGTCGCTCTCGATCTGATTGGCGATGTCGACCACCTGACGCTTGCCGCCGAAGCGGGGCATGATCTCCACGAGGCGCTGCAGAAAAATCTCGCCGGCGACAAGAAGAAAAAAAAGAAACAGGAGTGTCGTGAGGAAGCCGCTCGCGAAACTGCGGGTCCCGCTGAACAGCGTCGTAAGAAAGGCGCTGCCTGACGAGCTTGTGCCGTTTTGCCATCCGGCAAAGTTCTCTATCTGCTGCCAGAAGCGCTGAAGCGCGGCGAAAGGCGCTTCGAGAAACCTGAGGCGTTGGAACAAATGCGGCAGGCCATCCGGCAGCTTTGCCGCCCAACTTGCGGCAGGACCGGATACCGCGGTTCCCAGCCCCACGACCAAAGCCAGGACCGCGGCGACAAGCAATAGGGCGCCGAGCACGCGCGGGACGTGCAGCCTGTCCAGAAAACGCAGCAGGGGATGGAGCAGCAGGGAAAGCACGAAAGCGAAGACGAGCGGCCACACGATCTCCGCCGCAATGTAAAGCGCCGCCAACGCGAGAATGAAGAATATCCCGCCGAGGAAAATGACCTGCGGCTCGGCGGGGAGCGGCATGGCGTCTTCCTCGCCCTCGGCCGGATGCGCACGCTCTGGCGTGTTTGACGATGATGGTGGCTCGGCCTTGGCCCGTTTCATTTGCTGTTCCAAAGCGCGGCAGCATCACAAGATGCCTGCCGGCAAGAAACGGTCGATCAAGCATCCGGAGCACCGGATGGAACCTCGCCTGCGGAAGAAAGTTCCAGAAACCGCGTGCCGCGCCCGGCGCGTCGATGGATGAGTGAAGCGATATCCGGGAGCTGGCTCGCAGCCTGATCTCGCATGTCGCTTCGCTCATGCGCGACGTGCCGTGCAATTTCGAGCGCCCGGAACGATTCAAAATGCAGTCAAACGATTGTTTCTGCTCAAAGATTCGTTTTGATTCGTCAAAAATTGCGCGCCGCAGCGGGTGTGCGGCCATGCCGCCGAAGCAAAAAGCGCCGCAGAATCAATGCTCAGTTGCTGGTGCTTGACAAAACTGCGGCGCCGAATAGAAGCCGGCGCCGCCTCGCTCAATAAGGACGCCGCGCGGACGGCAAGCCGCGTGGTAGTGAGCGAGTGCGGTGCCTGCGCGCGGCCTTGCCCGCCGCGCCCGGGCGGCTCCGGGCATCACGCGCTGCGGTACTACGGCCGCAGTGAGGGGTGCTGCCTCTGGACTGGGACAGGAAGGGGCGGGTAACGCCCGCCCGGCGAAGACCGAGCGTCCGCGTCCCAGGAAGCCTGGCCTGGAGCTGAGCCGGCAAGGTGACAACCGGCCGGCGAGAGCCGCGATGGAACACCGAGAGGCGAGCCGCCCCTCCCTACCCTCCCCCGCAAGCGGGGGAGGGTAGGGAGGGGGCGGCGCCGCGCCCGAAGCGTGCACGCGTGGTAACGCGCGTTGCGCGTGGCGCGGATCGTGACGACGCGTCTCTCGGCGTTCCGTCTCCTTATTTCTTACTTCCGTTTGTAGGATGGGTTGAGCCCTTGCGAAACCCATCATCGAGCCGCGCCGCCGCACGGTGGGTTTCGCTCCGCTCAACCCACCCTACGAACGCGATCAAACAAACCTCGGGCGCAACAAAACGCGCCGCGAGAACGATGCCGCTCATCTTCTCCCGCTGCGCTTTGCGGGGGAGGATGAAGCGGCACGACATTGACACCCCGCGCACCGATGGCGCACAACAAATCGCGTGTGTTTTTCTTTGGAACGGTCGATGACGACGCAACGAAAGCCGGTCGCGTTCGGCGATCTGCGCGGCTGGATCAAGGCACTCGCGGCGGCGGACGAGCTGCACACGGTCGACGCCGAGGTCGATTGGAACGTCGAGCTCGGCACTGTGGCGCGGCTCGCGCAGGGGCCCGGCACCGGGCCGGCGCTCGTCTTCAACACGATCCGCGATTACGGCGCCAACAGCCGCTGCCGCCGCGTGTTTACCGGCGGGCTGTCGAGCCCGCGCCGCATCGCCATGATGCTCGGGTTGCCGCCGGACACCCACCCGCGCGAGCTGGTCAAGATCGGCCGCACCATTTTGAGCGAAGGCATCGCGCCGAAAATCGTCAAGACCGGCCCGGTCAAGGAGAACGTGATCGCCGGCAAGGACGTCGATCTCAACGACTTTCCGGTGCCGCAATGGAATCGCATCGACGGCGGCCGCTACATCC